>JBDLJL010000271.1:0-5138 GCA_039714415.1 Bacteroidota bacterium | reverse complement strand
AGTGCAGTCAGAAGCAGCAATAACGGTTTTTTCATTATACTTGTCTATCCAGTAGAAATCACCACTCACAATATCCCTTGGCTTATAATAAAGAAAATGCTCACCAAGTAACCTTTTCATCTTATTTTCTGATGGTAGCAATGCATTTTGAATTTTGCTGGCATATTTTATACTATCTGTAATATCCTTGTTTTGAGCTTCAATTTTTTCCTGGTGGCTTAATATTTTCTCCCTATGCTCAATTAATTGCTCATTCTGTGTTAAAATTTCTTCTTTTTGTTGTTCAATTTCTGCTTTTTGTGTTATAATTAAATTTAACTGGGCCTGGGTAAATTTTGACCAAAGAAACTGTGTTTCAAATACAATTAAGATTGTAGCAGCTAAGCTGAAATATTTTGCATAAGTAGCATGAAAATTGAAACTCTCATTCCCTAAATGCTGTTCAAAATTATAAGCAAATAAAAAAGCGGTTAAGCCAATAAAAAGGGTTAAAAACACCAACTGAAATACCAATATCTGCCTTTTTGTTAAATCAAAAAGCCCCCAAACCTCAACTTTAAATTCTTCTTCAGCCATAAATTCTAAATTAATCAATAAAAATATATAAAATTTAGAGATCTACAAGTTAACCTGCATTATTCATGGTTTTTTTTAGCCATGAATATTATAAGGGTTGATCCCGATTTTGATAGCCCGCCCCGAACTTGATTCGGGGAGCTCAGTTTTTGGGTTAATCAAAACAAAGTGAATCTTTGTTGCTATCTGTGATAGCAATGATTCTATGAATTATTAGGTTTAATATTTTAGGTGGCTTATAAAAATTCAAAGTTCGAGGCTTTCAGTTTTTTTAATGCTCGATTTTACTCTTGTAAATGAGTGTTTTAAAAAAACTGTATAATGATGAAATTTGGATTTTTAGAGGTAACCTTTAGGGGATGTTAGCTTATGACACATCGTAATTTATTTTATCTTATAAATTAAAATAGTTAATTTTGGTGTGTTTATTGGAACAGATGAGACATAAGTGATAAAACAAACCGTAGCCTGCAATCATGCAACCACGTTTTAACAGGGTAATATAAATAACAAGATGGCTGATAAAGATAATAAAAAGAAAGTAATTTTAGGGGGCATATTTCTAGGAGCAATCCCTCTTCTATTCGTTATATATTTGGTGCTAGGCCCAATTTTGAGTATACTTCAAAAAGACCTTACGGCAGAAGAGATGTATGTAATTTCGGATGGTGTTAATGTACGTTCTAAAGCTGAAGCTAATTCCTTAAAGATGGGACGAGTAAATTATGGTACTAAACTGTTGGTCTATAAAATTGAAGAAGAATGGGCAGAGGTATTAATTGAGGGACAAAAAGGGTATGTGTCGAAAAATTATATTGGAACACCCGAAACATACTATATGCTTGAAGGTCTTTTTGGCGATGAAAGGAGTAAAAAAAGAGTTAATAAAACCCAATACCGCCTTGCCGTATTAAGGTATTTAAATGAAAAAGGGTATTTAACTCGGATATCCGATGAGTATAAAGAGTTTTTTGAAGATGAAGATTTAAACAAAGAGGTCTTCCAAATCTTTAGTGAACCTGGAAAATCAAGATATAACTCAACGGCATACGGTGATTTTGATGGTGATTTTGTTTGGGATGCTGCATTTGTTTTAAAAAACCCTGATACAGAAAAAAAGCTTTTAATTATATTAAGCTTTGATAAAAATGATCCTTTAAGTAAGAGTAGAACTCTTTTTGAAATGGAACTTGAGGAACCATGGATTTTTATCCGACGTTCGGCAAAAGGAAATCGTTGGTATCTCAAAAATCAGGAAACTGAACCGGATATGGTACCAAAGAAAACAAAAATCAAAATTGACGGAATAGGTATTGGAACAAATCGTAATAAGAACCTGAATGATCCGGTGAACCTCCTTTTATATAACGGTGAGGAATTTGAGATTCATGAACAAGACAAGTAAACAGTTCCCGGTAACCAGTGGGTAGTTGGCAAACAAAAAAATGAAAAACAGGCGAAGGCTGAGGCTAAGGAAGGGGATTGAAACTGACGGTTTAATAGGCTCTGGTGGCTGAGAACTGAAGACTGCGTACTGTGGGCTTAAAATAAAAAAAGCAAGTTCGGATCAATGTAATTTAATATTATGCTGAAAGCATTTTCTGATTTTTTTAATTTGTTTTTTCCCAGAAAATGCAACCATTGTGGAAATAATCTTGATAAAACCGAGAAAGAGGTGTGTAAAAGGTGCCTTTTTGAAATTCCCAAAACTAAATTTCATACCGACCCTGATAACCCTGTTAACAAAACCTTTTGGGGAAGGGTAAATGTTGAGTTCGCTACCTCAGGATATTATTTTACCAAAAAATCAATTCTGCAGAACCTTCTGCATCATATAAAATATCACAATAAAAAAGAACTTGCTTTTGAACTTGGTAAATACCTTGGAACAGAACTCTCATCGGTTGAAAATTTCAATGAATGTGATATGATAATACCAGTACCTTTACACCCTGTTAAAAAGAAAAAAAGAGGCTATAACCAAAGTGAATGGATTGCCAATGGTTTGTCAGAAAAACTGGCAATACCGGTAAATAATAATATCCTGATACGGCATATAAATTCAAAATCGCAAACAAAAAAGAACCGGGAAGAAAGATGGGAAAATGTCCGTTCTGCTTTCAGTATAAAAACCCCGGAAAACAATCAACCCAAACATGTACTTTTAGTAGATGATGTGATTACCACCGGTGCCACAATTGAAGCCTGTGCTTCCCTGCTTATTGAATACCTTAATGTTAAGGTAAGTATTGCCTCGTTGGCCTATGTTAACTGAATCATCTAGAAAAATAAAATAGGCTGATGAATTAATATGTCCACATTTGTAGATGTGCGCATATGTTTATATATTTGGAAAGTTAACAACTGATGTTTTGTTTTAAGAAATGATTTTTTTTTACCTGAAAAATGACTTAGAGTTTGCGTTCGCTTAAGCTATAGCGAAAAATTAAAAAACACATGAAAAAAATTTTAATAATATTATTTGTGGCATTTTTTGTTTTTATTGTTGTGATGATAACCAAATCATTCCCTTTTAATAATGATAAAGCAGATAGAGAAAATATTAAAGAGCAGTTAAGAAAAAGAAAGTTAGAAGAAAAAAAAGTGGCTGACAGAGAAGCGGCTGACAGAGAAGTCGTCAATGATAAAACATTTGATTTTCAAAGTGAGTATTACAACAGGTATGCCGCAGTTAGTAAAAATAATATGTGGGGCTTTATTGATAAATCAGGCGGACTGGTTGTGCCTGCAATTTATGACGATGTTACATATTTTAATGAAGGAATTGCGGCTGTTAAACTGGATGAAAAATGGGGGTATGTAAATACTCTTGGTGAAATTATTGCTGAACCGGTATACGATAGCGTCAGGAATTTCAGGGAAGGGATTGCACCTGTTTATAATGATGGTTTCTGGAACAAAGGTTGGGGGTTTATTGATAAAACAGGGGAATTAATTATTAGGCATACGTTTGAAGATGTGAGTTATTTCAAAGGTAATTATGCTATTGCAACGGTGGGAAAAAAAGAGTTATCATTTGATGATCACTATCGTGAGACATATTTGGTATATGAGTCAATAATGGTATTAATCAACAGAAAGGGTGTGCCTGTTTCAAAACCGTACCAGGAAATAAGCCTTTACAGGGAGCCAATGGGGCTCTACCAGGTAATGGCAAAAAAATCAGATGAAGTAGGCCTCATTGATACCTTAGGAAATATTGTCCTGCCAATAGAATTTGATAATATTATTTCTTATAACGGGGATTATGCGAAAGTTGAAGTTTATTTAAACGGGGAAAAAGAAACTGTATTTGTTGATAATGAAGCTAATATTATAGATGTTAAGGATGACATAATTAAAAGGTAATAGTAATGTATAGTGTTAAAAAAGAAAGAGAAAAAGAAATAGAGAAACGGAAAGATAAACTTGCAAAGCTATCATTTTTAATAGTTATGCTTATAATAGTCGATGTAATTCTAGCCCATGTGTGGGATCCTGCGTATAATGAGATAGTAGGTGCTTTTAGTGCAACTGTTTTGGGGTTTTATATATTAACTTCCTATTTTATTTATAGATGGGTTAATAAGTTCAAAAAGATTAGAAAATCGCAAACATCAGGCTTTACGAAAAAAGAAAAAGAAGAGATTATAATCATAGATCGTGCATTACCGGGCATTATAATTGGTTTGGGTATTGGTCTTGTTGCGTTTTTTTCTTCTGGATTTGATTTGTTCAGCAGAGGTCTGAACGGTATAATTTTTTCAATTAAAATTTATGATTTTAATGATGCCCGTTTAACCAGCTTTTTTGTTTCCTCATTTCTTGTATTAATAGGAGTGGTTTCTACGATTATAGCAATAAGGGTATTCAAAAACAGCAGCTCAGCAACAAAAATATTAAATATGTACGGCTAATAGACTACAAGAGCTTCAGGGTCTTTATTTATGTTAGTTTATCAGTAATTTATTTTATCTTCCTTTAATTGCCATTTTTCAAAAGCTTTTATTGCTTCATTATGTTCCAGTTGAATTGCTTTTACTTTTCTTTTATCTAAAGGTAGTTTCATCTCATCATAAATAAACGAGTCGTCAAAACCAATATTTTTAGCATCATTCTTTGTATTCCCGTAGTAGATTTTATCAATTCTGGCCCAATAAATTGCACCAAGGCACATAGGGCATGGTTCGCAAGAAGTGTATATTTCGCATCCGGAAAGGTCAAATGTATTAAGTTTTGCGGATGCAAGCCTTATGGCATTAACTTCGGCATGTGCCGTTGGGTCGTTAGTTTGTGTTACTGAATTTGCTGCACTTGCAATTATTTCCCCGTTTTTTACAATTACTGCCCCAAAAGGGCCACCACCGTTTTCAACACTCAGCAATGATTGATTTATCGCTTCGTGCATATATTCTTTCTTTTCTTTACACATAAAAAGGATTATTTACAGGCAACCTCTAAATATCCCAACTTCTTCGTTACTCTGATTTTTTAAGATTACTCACTAATTTTAATTATATTTATAAGGTGTTCGTGAGTCGCTTCGCTAAGTTCTCATTTAC
>JBDLJL010000270.1:0-5155 GCA_039714415.1 Bacteroidota bacterium | reverse complement strand
TTCTAACCTGTAATTTCCTCTTCTTCCGTTTCCTCCTCAAAAATTAATTTTCTAAGTTTCTGATATAAAAATGAAATAACCAATAATAAAACACCTAATGAAATAAATGCAGCAATTCTTCCACCTTCCGACATATCCCAAACATCAAATGCAAATAGTTTTAGCAATGTAAAGAAAAACAGCGACATTGATATAATTCGAAGCATTTTCATATTCTTTTTCATTCCTAAAACCATGAGTACAAACGCAAATACACCCCACATAATTGGCCAGCCTATCCTGTGAACTGATTTTACAAAACCATAAGTATCTTCAATACCAGGTTTGCTTGCTAATAAACCAATATATTCCATTTCATTACTCAGGATTACAACAGAAAGGATAATATTAATCCACAGCACTATATTAATGAAGGCCTTATTATTTTTTGACATTTTTCTTATATTATCCCATGAAAAGAAGGCAATAGCCAAAGCTAAAAATGCAGTAACAAAGTGAATCAGGCTAAAACTATTACCGACATTATCATATAGGTAACTATCTACAACTTTATTATATTCCAAACCAACACCAAAAGCATAAACAAACAAGCTTAACAGGGCAATTATTGTAATACCCTCAAAAACATATTTTAGCAGTTTTGCGTTTGCCCAAAGTAAAATACCAAAAATATACAAATAGGTATAAAAAGCCAGGGCAACACCGGTAAGCCTATAATAATCATAATACTGATCAACCTGATAACCAATTTCAAGGAATAATGCTATGTAAAGCGAAATAATAACGAAAATTGTAACAATGGTTCCAAATGTATTTGCCGGTAGGTTTTTCATAAATTGAATATCATCATCACGTTTTAACAAATTCATATTGAAAACCAAGGCGGCAATTGATACAATACTCGTAATAAATCCTCTATTTAAAATTATTGTCAAAGGTTGGGCATCAATACCCGGGTATAAATAGATTTGTTCCCAGTCTATAATTAGGCTAACAATCATCAGTAAAATAACCAGAAACGATGCAATTTTCATTAACCTTATACCTGATTTCTGACTTATCCATAAAAGCAGGACGGATTCAATAGCCCAAAACATGGTAATATAGTTTCCATCGAGCTGAACCGGTGCAGCCAAACTAACAAATGTAAGTACAAGGCCAATAAGCAGGAATACAAGATTCCTGTCGATTTGGGACCTTTTATACAAAGGATAAGCAAATGCAAAGTTTAGTATTGCCAAACTGACTGTAAACAGGCCTCGATAGCCCTCAGCAATTTCTCCAATCAGGTACATACCTACCGCATAATACAAGAATGTATTAATTATCAGTATTATAAAATCAAAAGCAGTAAACTTCTCATTTTCCTTAAGATTATTGATAATATTCATGAGGAAGAAGACAATATAAAACCCGGTTGCAAATATAAGAGCTCCTTCATATGGTAACGTTCCTTTATCATCATACGTTTCTGCCATCCAAATACCAAAAAGTAATACAGTTGCAATAAAGGATACAATGTTTACCAACTTCCAATTTTTATAATATGCCAAAACAAGCATACCGATATCTAATATCATTATATAGGTAAAAAGAATTTTATAATTCCCTGCGCCGGTACTGACCAAGATGGGAGATGCAAAACCACCAAGAATGGCAAGAACAGCTAGCTCTTTTTTATCATAAGCTAAGGATAGAGCTACTGCAGCCCCGGTAATAACAACCATGATAAGAAATGCCTGCGTTTGGGAAAAAAGCTCATAGAGTTGAAAACCCAGGGCAATCATAGAATAGAGCACGGCAATACCACCACCGGCAAGTACCGAGCTAAAAGCAGTATAGTTTTTTCTTAATTTATGAGCAATTCCTATTAATATTCCACCAGTTAGTAATCCAATTGCAATTCGTCCGGCAGGATTTATCCAGCCTTCACCTATTGCATATTTAATACCCAGGCCAATGGCAATTACTAAAATCAAAATACCAATCTTATTCATCAGGTTTTCACCGATGAATTTCTCAAAATCTGTTCTCTTTTTTTTAACTGGAGGTTTAACAAATATTTTTTCTCTTTTTCGATAATCAGCAGTTATTTGTTTTTCCAAATTATCAACGACTAATTTTTCTTCCTGATGAATAATTTTTCCCTTCTCTATTTCAGGCTTTTCCTCTTTTTCCTTCTCAATCTTATCTTCCGTATCTTTCTTTATTTCCGGTTCTTCGATAAGTTTTTCTGGTATAGTCTCAGGCATTGATTCTTTTTCTTCTGCAGAAATTTCTTCCTTTTCCAAACCCCGTTTCGCCAATTGCATTTTCATATCCCTTAACTGGATATTTATATTATGCATTTCCTTTTTTACAAAGGTCCTAAAACTTAATAATAGGATAAAAATGACTATAACAAATATAAAAGTAACTGATAGTACAAAGGAGGACATAAAGTTTATTTTAGGTTATTATTTTACTATGTTTTTAGAGACGTTGTAGTGCAACGTCTCTACGAACGTACTCTACAAACATACACAAATTTAATTAAATATTGTCAAGCAATTTTAGTTTCTAAAGCTTATTATTTAGTTTTGTGCTTTATAATTTAACGAAGTGTATATGATAGAATTAATCAGGAAAAATCGTTTTTTTATTATTCCGTACTTTAGTTTTTTAGTTATTACAGCATTTTTTCTGGTTTTGTATTCAAAAAGCCAGATTCACATTTATTTAAACCAATATCATCACCCAATTGCTGATTTCATTTTTAAGTATAATACTCATATTGGAGATGGAATAGCAATTGCCATTTTTATGCTTCTACTATTATTTATTCGTTATAGATATTTTTTAATCATGGTTGGTAGTGTATTCATTACAACTTTGGTAGTACAATCTTTTAAAAGGTTTATTTTGCCTGATATTGTAAGACCTGCTGCTTTTTTTTCAAATGTATATGAATTGTATGTTGTACCAGGGGTAAAAATTCTAACAGCCCATAGTTTTCCTTCGGGGCATAGTGCTACAGCATTTAGTATATTTTTAATGGCCGCATTAATCTCAAAGAATAATACATTGAAATTTCTTTTTTTTCTAATTGCTTTAATTGTTGCATATTCCAGGGTTTATTTGTCGCATCATTTTATAGTTGATATATATTTTGGTTCACTAATAAGTATTATCATTAACCTTTTTATGTTTTATTGGGGTTCGAAATGGCACAATCCAAAATTAAATAACTCATTAATAAAGCTAATCCGAAACAAAAAGATACCCTCGTAAAGGTTAAAGATTGCTAAAAAGATAAGATATTTGTAACTTTAAGAAATAAAACATTAATTTATACAAATGATTGATAAACCAAAAGATAAATATATCCAGATAATAATTGCACTAGTTGCTGCACTTTTGTTTGTTCCTTTTTTAGGGAATGTTCATTTATTTGATTGGGATGAAATAAATTTTGCTGAATCGGCGAGAGAGATGATTGTTTCCGGTGATTACCTTAATGTACAAATCAATTTTATCCCATTCTGGGAAAAACCACCTCTTTTTATATGGATCCAGGTACTGAGTATGAAAATTTTTGGTATTAATGAATTTGCAGCCAGGTTCCCAAATGCACTTATTGGAATTGTAACCTTATTGGTAATTTATAATATTGGCAAACGAATATACAACAATAAGTTTGGAATAATTTGGGTAGTTGTTTATGCTGCCTCAATCCTACCCCATTTTTATTTTAAATCAGGTATTATTGATCCTTTGTTTAATTTATTCATTTTTCTTGGAATATATTATTTTTTCCTGTTTGGTGATAAACAAAATAATAATAAAACACTTTTACATGTAGCATTATCTGCCGCTTTTATTGGTCTGGGTATTTTAACAAAGGGTCCTGTTGCTTTTTTACTTTTCTTTATAACAGGTGTTATTTACATGGTTATAAGCAAATCATATAAAAAATTCCTGCAAATTAAAGTTGTTCTTACTTATGCAATTATAGTGGCTTTTGTTGGTGGTTTTTGGTTTATTCTACAAATTTTAAGTGGTAACTTAAACATTATTGTTGATTTTGTTGAATACCAAATTCATCTATTTTCTGAAGAAGGTGCCGGACATGGCGGTTTTATGCTTTACCATTTTGTTGTACTCTTTATAGGAGTTTTTCCTGCTTCTGTTTTTGCGTTAAAATCATTTAGAAAATATAAAGATGAAAGTTCTGAACAAAAAAGTTTTAAAAAGTGGATGATCATTTTATTTTGGGTAGTTTTAATTTTATTCACCATAGTGAATACGAAAATAGTTCACTATTCATCCATGTGCTATTTTCCGCTAACATTTTTGGCGGCATACATTATTTTCAAAATTTTTGAGAAAAAACAACAGTTTGATTTATGGATGAAAATTACCACAGCGCTCTTAGCCTTTTTAATTGGCAGTGCGGTAATTGCTTTGCAATTGATCGTGAAATATAAAGAAGAAATCATTGCAAGGAATCTTATTAAAGATGATTTTGCTGTAGGAAACCTGGAAGCAAATGTATACTGGTCTGGTTTTGAATTTCTTATTGGTGTTTTATTAATTATAGGTGTAATCTCATCTATAATATTTTTGAAAAATGTTGAAAAGCAAATAATAGGAATCCTTTTAAGTAGTTTGCTGTTTACAAACCTTAGCATGATTATTATTGTTCCACGTGTTGAGCAATATTCTCAAAATGCAGCAATTAGCTTTTTTAAAGAAATTGCAAAAGAAGATTGCTATGCTGACACTTATGCTTATAAAAGCTATGCAAACTATTACTATTTTAATAAACAAATTCCTGATAACCCAAATGCATTTAATAAAAACTGGCTATTAAAGGGTAATATTGATAAAACAATTTATATTGTTTGCAAAAATACCGCAAGTAAAGAATTTGAAGAAGGATTTCCTGATTTTAAGAAAATTGAAGAAAAAAACGGGTTTGTTTTCTACCGAAAAGGATTGAATAATGATGATTGAGAAGATGTGAAGATGTGGAAATTTGAAGATGTGGAAATATAAAATTTGGGTTACTGAAGTAGTCCAAAACAATAGAACAATAGAACAATAGAACAATAGAACAATAGATTATGGTAAATAATAAAAAAGTTGTAGTTGTATTACCGGCTTATAATGCCGA
>JBDLJL010000269.1:0-5157 GCA_039714415.1 Bacteroidota bacterium | reverse complement strand
CGTATTTTATAGAAGTCCTTGAATATGGTAATGTTAGCTTAATCAAGCAAACAACATTATTGCTTCAGCAACCAATGGGGCATCGTTATGGTGCATATGTACAAACTAAAAAATACAAGAAGAAAGAAAGTTTCTTTTTTCAAAAAGATAATAAAATTCAATCATTTTTAATGAAAAAGAAAATAATTCTCAGAATCTTGGAAGATAAAAATGATGAGATTAATAGATATGTTAAAAATAATAAGTTAAGCTTTAGAAAAGAGGAAGATGTAATTTTAATATTTAGATATTATAATGAGTTACAGAAAAATATCAGCAAAAAGTAAAATTTGTTTGTCCGAAATGTTATAGCCAAACTTAAGGCTTAACTTTCATTTTATCAAAAAAAATAGAGAGGTTAGGTTTTTATGAAAAAAATGATATTACACCTGGATACATAAAATATTCTTTAAAAGGGACGTTTCTAAGAGAAGAATGATTAATGGTCTAGACATGGTTGGTTCAAGCGGCTCATCACGAGTGTCAATGAATTTTTCCGGTTTCGATAATGTTCTGTACCCATTTACTGAAACAGCTAATCTTATAGCAACACAAGAATGAATGCGAATCATATAGCTGTTCTCTCAGATTTAAGATTAATAAAGAGGGAGCCTAGAAGGTAACTGTTTATTACTAAATAAATTCCCACACTAACAAAATCTAAACTAAAATATTAGATATTTCTGTACAATTTGATTAAATTGGCACTAAATTAATTATCCATGTATCGGAACACTCTTTTAGCGTTTATAATAATACTGACTGCAGGATGTATTTATACCAGTAAAGATACTGAAGCACCAATTTATTCAATAGAAAAATCCATTGAACACACAAACCATTTAGCTGATTTATATACTGTAAAATATTTTGAACAGTTTCCTGAAATTGCAACATACCATGCAATTTATAATGCACAACATGATAAATTAACAGATAACACCCTTGAAAGTATAAAAAAGTGGCACAATTTTGAAGATTCCCTGTTACACGAATTAATAAAAATTGATAACAAACAACTAATTGGTAAGCAGGAATGGGTCACTTACGGTTTTTTAAAGGAAATCCTTGAAGCATCAATTCAGTTAAGGGTTTGCCGGACAGAACTTTGGCAGGTAAACCATTTGACAAGCTGGTTTACACAATACATACAATTAGCCCAATCACAACCAATTGGTAATGACACATTACGGGAAAAGGCATTGAATAGATGGTCCCAATTACCACGTTTCCTGGAAATAGAAAAAGAAAATTTAAAAGAAGGAATAAAACTTGGTTATACAGCACCCAGGAATATTGTTTTGTTGATGGTTGAACAAATTGATGAGTTATTAGCTTTACCCATAAATGAATCGCCATTTTTTAGTCCGGCACAAAGGGATACAAACCAAACATTTCAGAATGAGTGGAAAACCTTAGTTGCAGATTCACTTATCCCGGCAATAAAAAATTATAATCGTTTTTTAAAAGGTGAATATCTCGACAAAGCCCGAACTACAATTTCCGTTTCTGCTCTGCCTGGCGGTTCAAAATGCTATGAAGCTTTTTTCCGGTTTCAAACATCTACCAGTCAACAAGCTGATGATATATTTGAAATAGCATCTTTCTACGTAAAACTTAACGAAGCAAAAATTCAAATAATAGGTGAAAAACTTTTTTACACAAGCGATTTTCCCACATTAAAAGAATATATTAGGAATAAACCGATGAAAAGTTTTAATTCAAAAGAAGAACTTTTAGCATTTATTAATCAAACGGTTTTAAAAGCAAAAATGAAAGTGCCGGATTATTTTAACATACTTCCAAAATCAGAGCTTATAATAAAGCAAGTACCAGAACATAATGAAAAATACGGAACTGCTTATTACCAACCACCATCCGGTAATAGTAAACAACCCGCGGTCTTCTACGTTAATGTACATCAATTAATAAAAGGGTTAAAGGGACAAATTGAATCCACAGTTTTTCATGAAACCTATCCCGGACATCATATGCAACTGGCTGTGGCCAGTGAACTCCCTGAAGCACATATTATCACAAAACTCTTCTTAAATAATGGTTTTAATGAAGGCTGGGCAAACTATGCCACCATTCTGGCGGAAGAAATTGGATTATTTAGTTCTGATCTTGCCCGGTTGTATTTTATTAACAAACAATCAAAAATGATGGTATTGGATGCCGGGATCCATGCCAAAGGGTGGCCAAGAGAATATGCCATTGACTATTTAATGGAAAACACATCTATGTCAAAGGAATTGGTTTCAACATACGTAGACAGGGTAATAGCCTGGCCCGGTCAATTTTCCACCTACGATGCCGGAACTGTAGAAATATTAGAACTTAGGGAAAGAGCAAAAATCATATTAGGGGACCATTTTGATATTAGAGAATTCCACGACCAGGTAATTGGCAGCGGATCAATTACATTGGGTATGCTGAGACAAAAAATTGATCGGTGGATAGCTTTGAAAAAAGAGGCTGAGGCTGAGGAAACTTATTAAAGCTTCCTCAACCTTGATCTTAGACTTCTAAATTAATAATCTGCTTCAAAAAAATCATTAAAAGTAATTTGGTGGAAAAACGTATTTGCCCGCCAGTCTCTTGTTCCTAAAAATAATTTTTCATTACCTTCTTTTTGCTCATATTCTATATCATAGATTTCAGTATTCCCAAATGAATTTTTAAACTTTTGTTTATTTATGTTTCCATTTGTATCATAAAAAAACAGATAGCTCATATCTTCTTTTTCAACATTAAAGTTTTTATATTTTTGAATTCTTGAAAGTGGGCCATTTCTATAGTCCAGCTCGTAAACAGTTCCGTATTCGCTTTGTTGTATGGTAAAGTTTTTATGATTGAAATTAAGTATTTGATCTTCTTGTTCTACCCACTCACCATCCCTGAATCTATACGTTTTTATTTGCGACAGTTTATCTTTTATAAAATGGAATGTGTATTTGTACATTATGTTACCATAAAGCAGTTTTTTTCTAATTAATGCATCTAAACCACCTGTTTCATTGTATTTATAAATTAACTCTTCGCTACGTGTAGTTTTTTTAACAACTAAATTGTTTATTATGCTGTAACTTACATCTTTATTATTACTCTTGATCCATTTTTTACCCATAGCTTTTGAGTATGAATATTGGCTTGTATTAACAGAACCCGAGCTATAATTGTACGCAATACTATCTACTTTTTTTTCTGAATCAATTAATTTGTAGATCAATTTATCCCCATCATAATAAAAATTAGTAATTTCAACATATTCTGATATACCATTTTTATATGTTTTTGAAACTTTTTTAACCCTGTATTCATTATTAATTCCTTTTGATGGGACAAAAACGGCTTTGCCAATAGAAGCAAAAGTATTATTTTTATTTGTGCTGTTATTTTCTGTATTTGTAGAAGTGTTATTTGTAGAGGCAGAAGTAACAGAAGAACTAAATTCTAGTTTTCTTTTTTCGTTTAACTCATAGCGATTTTTTCGATTCTTGATCTGACCGATAAAATACTTTTCAGAAACAGTACTTTTGCCAACAGTCATTGCTTCATTCAAAGTTTGAACTGCTTTATCAAATTCATTCATATACAAATATGCAACAGCAACATTCCAGTAAAATCTATCAATATTCTTTTTAGAGATTCGCGCTTTTTTATCGTTTGCATCAAATTCTGAGATAGCTGACTTCCAAACTTCAATACATTCGTTTGATTTATTAATGAAGCCTTCTGAAACACCTTTAACACCATATTCGGCAGCAGCGTCCCTATAAGTTTCTATGGCCTCGTCAAGTTCAGTATAATCATGCTTTTTGCCTTTCCCTGTGGCAACAGACTCATATTTAGCAACATAATAATATGCATGATGGTCATCAAGATATTTTTTCACCTCATCTAATACCAATTGAAGACCGGAATCATCCGCATTTTTTTCTAATGCTACTTTTTTACTGTTAAATAATTTTTGCACTTCGGCTTTGGTGTCATATAAACCAGACTTTTCAGAATACAAATAACTGCCCCCATTAAAATCCATTGATTTTATGATTTGCCCTGATTTGTATTTAAGTACAAATTTTGAAGAAGTTTTGGAAGTCAGTTCATAATAGTATTTTGTTTTTTTCACATCCTTGTCATCAACCTTTTCTGTAACCTCTTTTGTTTTTACATCTATATTTGCCTGAACTCCATAAACAGAAAATTCCAGAATTACACCGGCATTTGAAGGTGCAACTTTTTCAAAACCCTGTAAGTTTAAATAACTCTCAATTCGGTCATTTCCAATTTTAACTTTTGTTGATGTGTTATTTACAATTACCGCATATTTGCTTACATTACCTCTTAATGGATTAGATGGAAGATGGTAATATTTAAACTCAACAGAACGGTTTTTTGCTTTTTGGGCAATTGCATTATAGGCTAAAAACCCTAAGAAGGTTAATAAAATCAATTTTTTCATTTAATATTTATTAAAAGGTTTAACATGATAAAATAAGGCGCAAAACTAAAAAAAATAAGAAGATGTGCAGCATATCAAAACAAAATTCGTCTTTGATATGGTAACTAAATATTTTTTAATATAAACTGCCTTATAAAAGCAAATTCTTAGCTTGTAAAAGAACAGGACATCCTCTAAGGCAAATAAAAATGAAACTTATGAAAACTAAAATTCAATTATTCATTTCGGCATTAAGCATTTTATTAATAACAAACTTTCAAATAAATGCTGAAACATTACAAAATTCAAAAAATCGTGACCTACCCAAATTCACAAGTGTAAAACTTGCAATTAGTGCAAATGTTTATCTGACCCAAAGTAATAAACAAAGTTTCCGAATTGAAGCAAGTGACAAGTTAATTAAGCTAATTGAAACTAAAGTTGAAAACGGGCGGTTAACCATTAAGTGGTCCAAATGGAATGTAAACCACAGCGAAAAGATAAAAATCTATATTTCAATGGAAAAAATAGAGGGTGTAGCTATTTCAGGTTCAGGCGACATAATTGCTGACGGGACAGTCAAAACAGATAAAATTGAACTTGCCATAAGTGGAAGTGGTGATATGTCTTTTAGTAATCTGCAAGCAAATGATATTAAATCAAAGATTTCA
>JBDLJL010000268.1:0-5216 GCA_039714415.1 Bacteroidota bacterium | reverse complement strand
TTAGTGCCACTTAGAAAACGCCAATAATTAAGTTTTGAACTTTTATTACGAATCTTGCATTATTGCAGAACGCCCACCATCAATTAAATAAGTTACCCCGGTTGCAAAAGCTGAGTATTTGCTCGATAAAAAAGCACACCAACCGCCTATTTCTTCAGCTGTACCTAATTTACCAACAGGGTGCAATTTTATAATTCGTTCGCGTTCAATAGTAGGATCGTCATGGGATTGAATGTATTCATCATTCCCAGGTGTATCAATATAGCCAGGGGCTATTCCAAGTACCCTAATTGTCGGCCCCCATTCAATTGCCATTGCCCTAACCAATCCTGTTAATGCTGTTTTGGTAACATTATATGGGAAACATCCTTTTATTGATGAATAGGCATGATTGGAAGTCATAACAATAAAAACACCCTGTCTGCTTTTTTCGAGCCAGGGTTTGGCAGCCTTTGCTAATTGCCAATGCGAAGCAAGGTTTAGCTCATGATTTGCTGACCATTCATCATCAGTACATTTTTCAGCCCCTTTAAACATATTTGCCCCTGCATTAGAAATCACGATATCAATCTTTCCGAATTTTTGGGCTGTTTTTTCAACAAATTCCCTAAGTTGGTTTTTGTTAGTTACATCAACAACATCATAAAACACCTGGGTGTCATTTTCTAGAATACTTTTTTTAAACCCTTCAATTTTCGGGTCACTTTCTTGTGTCCTTGCACAACCTGCGACATGGCATCCTGCTTGTGCAAGAACTTTTGCCACCCCGGCACCAATACCATTGGAAACCCCGGTTACAATTGCAACTTTCCCTTTTAAATTAATTGATAACATGGTGTTAGTAATTAGTGTTACAAAGAAAACTACTATTTTTTCAA
This sequence comes from Bacteroidota bacterium, assembly GCA_039714415.1. Taxonomy (GTDB): domain Bacteria; phylum Bacteroidota; class Bacteroidia; order Bacteroidales; family NBLH01; genus NBLH01. Next base: position 4,338 of record JBDLJL010000268.1, on the reverse strand, counting down.
GTGCCTTTTAGAAAATGTCAAGAACAAGGCTTGCGAAATCTTGAAAATCAAGGAGTCCCGATATAGATTTTGTAAGGTTTTTATTTAAAACCAACAAAAATCATGATCGGGATAACTGTTTTCAAGATGAGTGTAACGCAGTTATTGGCGTTTTCTAAGAGGCACTAATTAAATATAAAATCCTTTTCTTGCATTGCGAACCCCGGGATGTTTTTCCAACTCACTTTCAATTAAATCAACTCCTAAACCGGGTCGTTTTGACAATACAAAATGTCCGTTTTCAATATTAAATGGATGGCTTATTACTTCATCCCTCCAAGGTACATCATTAAAAATAAACTCCTGCCTGAAAAAATTCGGAACAGATGCACAGACATGCGCACTTGCCAAAGTTGAAAGGGGCCCGTTAGGGTTGTGTGGGGCAAGTTGAACATTGTACACTTCAGCCATTGTTGCCATCCGTTTCAATTCCGATGGCCCACCACAACGGGTAATATCAGGCATGATAATATCTACTACATGTTTTTCAAGAAGATCACGGATACCATGCCTTGTATAATGTCGTTCGCCTACACAAATAGATACTTTTGGGTCAATGCGCTCACGAAAAGCACGTAATGTTGAAGCACTTTCAGGCCCGGCCGGTTCTTCGTACCATGTAATATCCAATTCAACAAGCCGCTCAGCCATTGTTACTGCTGTTTTGAAATTGAGCATGGCGTGTGTTTCAATCATAATATCCATATCCGGGCCAATTGCATCACGAACAGTTTTACTTACTTCAAAAGCAAGGTCTTGTTGTTGCTTTGATAAACCCAAATCAGTATTTAAATCTTCCCCATACAGGTAATTAACATGTGCAAAAGGGTCAAATTTCAGCCCAGTAAACCCTGCTTCTTTAACTATCAGTGCCTGACGGGCATATTCTTCAGGAGTATGTCCGCCACCGGTAAACCAGTAGTTAGCATACATTTTGATTTTATCGCGAAAAGCACCACCGAGAAGTTCATACATTGGAACACCCAGTACTTTTGCTTTTAAATCAAGTAATGCCATATCTATCCCGGAAATGGCGCACATACTTGCACCAAAAGGACCTACCCAGTTTAAATCCCTATATAGTTTTGTCCAGATAAAGTCAGTACGCATGGGATCAAGCCCAATTATCCGTTTCCCGGCATCTTTTGCTGCTGCCTCTACAATCTGACTTCCAGGCCAGTTTGTAGCTTCCCCAACTCCGGTTACTCCTTCATCTGTATAAACTTTCAGCATTGTCCAGTTGTATTTAACACCTTCAACCAGCCACACTTTTACATCTGTTATTTTCATCCGTCTATTTTTAATTACTTTTTATTGCCGGATAGCCTGTTCCGCCTTAGCGGAATAACCGCACGATTAAAATAATCATTGTCGTGTGTGTTAATGATTATTTTTATCATAGCCCGCCCCGATTTTTTTTCGGGGCTTGTTTCATCCGTTTATATTTTATTGTTTTCAATTGTCGTATGGAACATCCACAACACCCAACTTACATATCTCAATTAACTTCCACTAATAATCATTCTTGCGTGTGTTTTAAATTAATCATGGATGTTTCATAGTAATAATTATTAAAATAGTTACATTATCCCATATTTGTCCCAGGCTTCCACAGTGCTCATTCCATTCTGGATGGCTTTTAATACTGCTTTTTCTCCACGTGCTTTTTCAAGCGCTTTCATAAAAACTTCCTCTTCAACTTCCTGAGGGACAACACATACTCCATCATTGTCGCCGACAATAATATCGCCAGGATTAATTTTAACGCCATCCATTTCTATGGATACACGAAAATCAATCACCTTTCCTCTTGGTGCCTGATCCTGAGAATAAGAACCGTGAGAAAAAACAGGAAGTCCTACATCAAATATTCCATTTGTATCTCTGGAATATCCATTAACAACAGCTCCTGTACCTCCACAAACTTTTATTCTTGTCATCATTAATTCTCCAACTAACGCATAATTAAGCGATGAGCCAGAACAAATATATACTTCACCGGGTTTAATATCATCAAGGGCTTCAAGCATTAAGCCAAACGCTTTTTCCGGTTTATCTTTTGATTTTTCTACACCTTCAAGACAGTCTTTCTCAAGTACTGTCATCGCTCTTCCAACAATAAACATATCTTCTTTTAACGGTTTTATTTGAGGAGGTAAAAATTGATGGAACAGCTTCATCTTATCCATAATGTCACCAACAACGGCTGTATATAATTCTTTCTGAATAAACGCAAAAAGCTCTTCGTCATTATTCCACATTTTTTTCATGCTAGCAATATATTAAATATTGGATGTTGGGTCAAATCCGTTGATAAACCGCCGGGTTAACCCGGCGGTTTAGGAATTTGTTGCTTTAATCAACTGAATTAACACAGTATCAAATATTGTTTCTATTTATTATTTATTAGTTTTTACTAATTGAACTTTAAATAAACCTTTAATCTTACTCCCCTCTTCTAATTTTTTACGTTCATCATTATAGTGCCCGCTAAAAAACAAGTCGCCGCCACCGGTAGAATAATCTGCCACAAGAAAGCGAATAGTTCCTCCGTCAGCAAATGAACGAAAAGCATGCCTGCCATCAGAAACAATTGTTAAGCCTGCACCGCTTTTGTTAGTTAAAGCAGCCCAGTATATGTTTTCACGTGTTGCCCTAAAATCATTTGTCCCCAGACTATTAGCATCAAACCTCCAGTCATTTACAGGTTTTTGTCCAAATGCTTCCAAATGAAATGCTTTACTATCGAAAGGAATAGCACTTCCCGTTGTGCGCCCAATATGGTTTTCGGGGTAGTAGCTCCATAAACCTTTTCGATACCAACTAAGGTTTTTTACTTCAGACGGAACAGTAAATACCATTCCCCATTGCCGTGGGTTCACTTTTATTTTTGAAAGCATATCGTAACTAACCGTTAATGTACCGTTATTTGCAAATTTATAGGTGATATTCCCCTCTGCTTCAGTATAATTTCCGTCAACGGTTACAATAATTGTATCGTTTTGTTCTTTCCATCTGGTGCTTTTTGCCACCCAGTTATTACAAGTAGAATTATGAAAAGGAATTTGCAGATTGTGTTCAGTATCGCAAGAACCAGTGGTTAGACTTAAAATCATTAATTCTGCACCTTTGGTAATAACTTTGCTTTTGCCTATTTGGGCACCTTCTAATTTCCCTTTATTTAAATCAAAATTCCAAGTAAAACTATCTCCTTTTACTGTTAAAATATTACTTTTTTCAGATACCTTTAATTCCTTTGATTTAGCCTTAACAAATGGGAATGTTTCGCGCTTAACTTCACCAATTTCTATTACACACGATTCCACTTCGATATCTTGTGGCGAAAATATTTTCACTGTAAGTAATTTCCCTTCAAGGTTTTCAGATTTTGGATAAATATTTAAAATTCCGAATTGATGGGGGGCTAAATCAATTTCTATTTGTCCGGTTTCCTGTTCTAATTTCCAAATAATTTTACACTCGCTTAAATTTGTGAAATCAAAACGATTTTCAATCTGCAAACTAATTCCATTACCTGGCTCTGAGCTTGTTACATTACGATTATGAATTTTAACCGGCGAATAACTTTTCTTCATGTGGAAGTACTCCGGTTTTTCACGTCTCCATCCGTCAATTGGTCCCCATTCGCCATATCCAACAGCACGCCCGTCGGGCAGGTAAAACACATCGTCAATCCCTGACCAAATTGCACCGCCAAGGCAACCACGGCTTTTATACATCCCTTCCCACATCTTTTTAAAACCACGTCCCCAGGCATCTCTCACTCCGGGATCTGTAACAATCTCAGTACGGTTGTATGTATTCAAATGAGCGAATTCGCCAAAAAGCAATGGACGCAAAAAGTCTTCAGCTATTGACGGCCCTTTTGTTCCCGGATAGTGAATATTCGCAATGGGCATTGATGTACTTCCATAATTATTGAACCCCCCATAGGCCTGATCATGAAAAGTTGCTGGTCGGGCAGGGTCTTTTTTCGCGTAAAACTTTGCAAGTTTTGCCCAATTAGGTCCCCATGCCGATTCGTTAACCATTGACCAAATAATTATGCTGGGATGATTTCTAAAAAAAGAAACATTTGCATTCGAAATATTTTCTAAATACGGGTAAAATTCCGGATTATGAGGGTTATTCTTTTTCCAATGCGCATTTGCTCCATGCCCAACCCAGGAAAGCGGATTTTCCAATTCAACATACAACCCAATTTTATCACACCACTCAATAAATTCTTCTGAGGGCGGATAATGCGAGGTCCTGATATAATTTACATTGGCTGCTTTG
>JBDLJL010000267.1:0-5223 GCA_039714415.1 Bacteroidota bacterium | reverse complement strand
AACCAAACAAATCTAAAGATGAGTGGGACGCTGATAATACGTTGGAATCGGAATTTAATGACATCCCTACAATTCCTTCAAAAATTGTGATTGATTTCCTAACCAATAATAAACCGGAAGACAATTCACTTTTTATCGTAAATAGTGCAAATGACACTGTTTATATGAAATCACCTGAAATGCTGGAAGCTGCTACAAATTATTCAGATACACTTGATTTAGCAGAAGGAAATTATTATTTAATGCTTACCGATTCTGCCGGGGATGGTCTTGAATTTTGGTTTGAGTCAAAATCGGGTTACGGACAACTTCGGTTAAAAGATGTAAACGGAAACCTTATCCATCTGTTTGAAAGCGACTGTGGAAATGGGCAGTTTTATGGTTTTCGCTGCAATAATGATGCGGTTGTTGACAGCTCTGTACGACACCTCTCGGTAAACATTTTTCCACGTATGGTAAAAAATTACCTTACTGTTTATACCACAACAAACAAAACATCTACACTTAAAATTAGAATTACAAAAGATGGTGAATATATAGAGCAACATGAATACACTAATATTAAGGAGTCTAACATTGGGATGGATGTCAGGCATTTAGAAAAAGGAAGATATGTTATGGAAATATTCATCAATGGCGAACATAAAATGAACCGGCGTTTTAATAAGATTTAATAAAAATATTATAGATAAACTTTAATAATTTAAATTATGAAAAAGAACATTATTTTAATTTTCGCAATTTTAATTTCGTTTAATGTTAGTTCTCAACATGAACTTCAAAAGTATGTTTCTGATCCAGATCCGCTTGTTCAGAAAAAACTTGAAGAATGGCAGGATTTAAAATTTGGCCTGTTAATGCACTGGGGCGCATACAGTCAGTGGGGTATAGTTGAATCATGGTCGATATGTCCTGAAGATTATGGTTGGTGCGAACGTAAAAAAGGAAAAAATCCTGATAACTATTTTGAATATGTAAAAGAATACGAAAACCTGAAAACAACTTTTAACCCGGTTAAGTTCGATCCTGATAAATGGGCAAAAGCGGCCAAAGGTGCAGGAATGAAATATGTTGTTTTTACTACCAAACATCATGATGGTTTTTCAATGTTCGATACAAAAGAAACGGATTATAAAGTGACTGATCCCGGCTGTGCTTTCCATTCTAATCCAAAATCAAATATTGCAAAGGAGATTTTTGAATCTTTCCGTGAACATGGTTTATGGGCTGGTGCTTATTTTTCAAAACCTGACTGGCATAATAATTATTATTGGGATCCAAAATTTCCACCACGTGACAGAAATGTAAATTATGATCCTGAAATATATCCTGAAAAGTGGGAAAAATTTATCCAGTTTACCCATAACCAGATTATGGAATTGATGACCGATTATGGCAAAATAGATATTCTTTGGCTTGATGGCGGCCAGGTTGCCAAAGAGTCAAAATCTGATATAAATAAATGGTATAGCAAAAGAGTACTTGACTCAAAATCCGGTTTTCTAAAAAGCACTATAGTAAATCAGGATATTCGAATGGATGAATTGGTTAAGAAAGCAAGGAAAAAACAACCCGGTTTAATTGTGGTTGACCGTGCTGTATTCGGTAAGAATCAAAATTATCTGACCCCTGAAAACACAGTTCCTGAAAAAGAATTGCCATATCCTTGGGAGTCATGCATTATCGCAGGTGGCGGATGGTCATATTCACCAAATGCAAAATATATGAGCGGGCACAAAGCAATACATATGTTAGTTGATATTGTTTGCAAAGGTGGAAACCTGTTATTTAATATTGGTCCCGGCCCCGATGGTACATGGCACGATGATGCATATAAGTTGTTAGATGACATGGGCGACTGGATAAAAGTAAACGGAGATGCCATTTATGGAACAAGGGCAATTGCACCTTACAAAGAATCAAAAGTATGTTACACAAATAAGAAAAACAGCAATACGGTATATGCTATTTATATGGCAGATAAAGATGAGAATAAAATGCCTGCTGTAATTGCAATAGAATCATTTGTGCCGGAAGCGGGAACTAAAGTAAGTTTGTTAGGAAGCAAGGAAAAGCTTGTTTGGAAAAAGAATGGGAATGGGATTATAATTGAGATTCCTGAAAAATTACAAAACAAACCCCCGGGCAAATATGCATGGAGTTTCAAAATAGAAAAGGTGAAAAAATAGAGAAAAAAATGAAGAAATTACTATTTATTTTATTGATTATCCCGGGTATTATGAATGCCCAGAATATTGAGCAGGATTCAATAGCATTTGAAAAGAAAATGCAATGGTTTAAGGATGCAAAACTGGGTATTTTTATACACTGGGGAATTTATGCAGTGAATGGCATTAGTGAGTCCTGGTCGTTCTTTAATGGCTATATATCCTACGAAGATTATCTAAAGCAAACCGATGGTTTTACAGCGAAAAACTACGATCCTGACCACTGGGCAAAATTAATTAAACAAAGTGGTGCAAAGTATTCTGTAATAGGAACAAAGCATCACGATGGTTTTGCATTGTGGAACAGTAAGTTCGGTAATTTTAATGCTGCAAAGCAATCTGCTGCAAAAAAAGATGTTTTATCTCCTTTTGTAAAATCTTTAAGGAAGTATAATGTAAAACTGGGTTTGTATTATTCTTTACCGGATTGGTCTTATAAGGATTATACAGATCATACAAAAAAAGTAAAGAGATATAAGATCGCTGATGAACCCAAAAGGTGGGAAAAATTCCTTAAATATTATCAGGGTCAGCTAAAGGAATTAAGAGATGCATATAATCCAGTTCTTTGGTGGTTTGACGGTGACTGGGAACATAATGCCGAAGAATGGGAGGTAGCTAAAGTACGTTCCTTGCTTTCTGAAAAAAATAAGAATGTTATTTACAATTCCAGATTGCGTGGAAAAGGCGATTATGAAACCCCGGAAAATGGGCCGCCTGTAATGAGGCCACATGCAAAATACTGGGAGCTTTGTTTGACAATGAATGATTCCTGGGGTTATCAGCATAACGATAAAAATTATAAAACCCCTCAGCAAATTGTTGATATTTTTGTGGACTGTATAAGTAAAGGTGGTAATTTATTATTGGATATTGGCCCTAAAGCTGATGGTACTATCCCTGCTGAACAGGAAAATATCCTTAAAGAACTGGGGAAATGGACTTCAAAACACAGTGAAGCTATTTATGGAACAAGGGCAGGAATCCCATATGATCATTTTTACGGGCCTACTGCTCTGTCAAAAGACAGTAGCATTTTATATGTTTATGTAAGGGATATCCCTAAAGATGGGAAGATTGCTTTGAAAGGGATTTCCAATAAAATTAATCGTATTTATGTAGTAGGCAATGGAACCATATTAAAGCATAAAGTATTCAGTAAAGTATATTGGAACAAATACCCCGGGGTAACTTATATTGATATTCCCGAAAATGTGCTGGATAAATATTATACTGTATTAGCCGTGGTATTGGAAGGAAAAGTTGAGTTGTACAGAGAACATACAGGAGCGATTGAAAGTAATTAATTGAAAATTTGTTATTAGATGAGGTGTATACATAAAGTAATTTTTGCATTAATACTATTGTTGTTTATTAAATGTAGCCCTGAAAATGAATTTCACCAGGCAAATAAGAATATTAAAGAATATAAACTTTGGTATAAGCAGCCGGCAAAAATATGGGATGAAGCCTTACCGGTTGGGAATGGCCGGCTAGGTGCTATGGTTTTTGGTGGTGTATATACCGAGCGTATTCAGTTAAATGAAGAAAGCCTCTGGGCAGGAAAACGGTTTAATACCTATAATCCAAATGCACTCAGGGATTTGCCAAAAATAAGGGAATTAATTTTTGAGGGTAAAATTAAAGAAGCTTACGAGCTTGGGAATAGAAGTTTGTTAGGAACTCCTCCACGATTTCGTTCTTATCAAACAATGGGTGATATTTATTTGTCATTTGACAGCCTGGTTTCTTATTCAAATTATCAACGGGAATTGAATTTGAATTCGGGTATATCTAGCACAATATTTACAATTGGTGAAACAACTTTTACAAGGGAAGTTTTTACATCCTCACCTGATAATGTTGTTGTTATCCATATATCTGCTGATAAGCCAGGGGAAATTAATACTTCTATTGCTTTACAAAGACAAAAAGACGCTCAGGTAAAAGCTGAAAATAATCAGTTGATAATGACAGGGCAAATTATTGACGATTCAACTAAAGCACAAGGGGCTGGTGGTGAACATATGAAATTTGCATCAAAACTATTAGCCATAAATAAGGGTGGTGAGTTAATTACAAATGATACAACACTTCAGGTGAAAAATACCGATGAGCTATTCATCCTGTATACTGCTGCAACAGATTATAATCTTGAAAAACTAAATTTTGATCGTACTATTAATCCTTTATCCATTTGTAATGATATTTTGGTTAAAGCTAAAGAAAAAGATTACCTTAAAATTAAAGAATCCCATATTAAGGAACATTCCCCAATTTTTAATCGTGTTCAAATTAACTTAGGTGGTGAACATCTTTCATCTATACCTACAGATGTACGATTGGATTCTGTTAAAAAAGGTGCAGAAGATCCAGCTCTTATTGCTTTATATTTTCAATATGGAAGATATTTGTTGATGGGTAGTTCAAGGGCACCAGGGAAATTACCTGCTAATTTACAAGGGGTTTGGAACGGGCATTTCGTTGCACCCTGGAATTCCGATTATCATACAAATATCAATTTACAAATGAATTATTGGTTAGCCGAAATTTGTAACCTTTCTGAGATGACCGTACCATTGGTAAATATAGTGGATAAATGGCGGGAACCGGGTAGGGAAACTGCCAGGGAAATGTATGGTTGTTCTGGTTGGGCAATGCACCATGCCACGGATATTTTTGGGAAAACTACTCCAATTGCAGATATGCGTTGGGGTATGTCGCCATTAAGTGGCGTATGGATGACCTTTCCATTATGGAGACATTATGAATATACCCTGGATAAAGAATACCTGCGAACTAAAGCTTATCCAATAATGAAGGAAGCAATGGAATTTGTAAGTGATTTTTTGATTGAGAAAGACGGATACCTTGTTACCAATCCAACCATGTCCCCGGAAAATGCTTATATCCTTGAAGGTAAAGATTATCCTTGCCAACTAACTTATGCCTCAACTATAGATAATCAAACCTTAATGGCACATATCGATAATTG
>JBDLJL010000266.1:0-5249 GCA_039714415.1 Bacteroidota bacterium | reverse complement strand
TACACAGATAATAGGCTTTAAATTGACTATTTTGTGATTTAATGCTATAAATAAAAATTACGAAAAAAATTAATATAAATTATGAATTAATTTTTGTATAAGTAATAAGGTGTTCAAAAACAAATGGCTATTTTGGCAAGTCTTCTTGGTTGTATCGCTGTTGTCATTGGTTTATATATGTCTTGGCATTGGGATACGCCTACCGGCCCTTCAATTGTTATGGGAGCGAGTTTATTGTTTACATTGACTTTTTTATTACCTATAAGCCGTTAATATTTTCCTCCTCCTGGTTATAGTTAGAGATTTTATCTAATTTATCGGGTAAAATATTTACTGATTTCAATTAATCTATTAAACATCCATACGTTTTATTTTGGGCTGAGATAAAACTGGTGGATGAAAGGGAAGTATATTCCATAAACTTAAAAATATTGTATGAAGCCAATCATCAGCCTTTATCATCAGGTATTTTTATTTGAAAACAGACCTGTTTTATCAATAAAAATACCGGATGTAGAAATTACAGTAAAATACAGGCTTGTTCACAAAAAGCTGGAAATTTCCTATGATCTAATTAAAATCATTATTACAATAATTTTTTTGCTAATCAGTTCCACCGTCTTATCCCAAATAGAAGGTAATGTTGTAAGCAAAAACAAGTATAATGTTTCTCAAAAAAATATATCAAAGCTTGAAACAAGTTATGGAATGGATCCTTACATGAAGGAATATGTTGATTCATTAGAAAATATATTGATTTTATGTGGATTGTTGGCAAAAGATTTTGAAGGAAACATATACAGGACGATACTACTCGGTGATCAAATTTGGATGTGTGAAAACCTGAAAAGTACCAAATATGCTGATGGAACTCAAATAAGTGGTGTATTTACCTATGATGATAATGAAATGAACGCAAAAGATTATGGAAGGCTCTATAATTGGGATGCAGCTATGAACAGTACTGGAAATTACAAAAGTAAATATGGTCACTTACAGGGTGTTTGCCCTAATGGTTGGCATGTACCTACCAATGCTGAATGGACAAAACTTGTAAATTATATGGGTGCGAAAGAAATTGCCGGGGGATTGCTCAAAGAAAAGGGTTCAAAACATTGGCTTACACCAAATCTTTGTATTGCTGAGGAAAATAAATTTTCTGCATTGCCGGCCGGAAGCCTGGGCTCAGATGGGTATTACACTTGCATTTTGCGAGTGGCTTATTTTTGGACAAGTAGCAGCTATAGCGAGCGTTCTAAATGTTTTCGCTCTTTATATTATAATTCAACTGAAATTCATACAAGCCATATAAATAAATCAGCGGCTTTTTCTGTTCGTTGTGTAAAAGATTAGTGTTATGCAGTGAAGATTTCTCGTGTGAAAACTATGCCAAAGTTCATTATAAATGGAATAGTTCCATCAATTTAAAGATGTTTTTATTAAAAAATTTTGGCAAAGTTGGGTTACAATAAACAAACTGTAAACAAACATTAATCAGCAGCTCATGAGCATAACAGTTTGTAAATAAAATAAGGTATAGGTTAATTATGCTTGGAGGGCGACCGGGAGCTTGTCTAAATACAGCAAGTTTTAATTTTTAGATGAGCTCCTTTAAATTGAATTATTAATTAAAAACAAACAAATTATGAAAACAAAACAAATTATCTACACAGCACTTATTTTTATTTTTTCAATAAACCTGCTTAGTGCACAGGAGAAAAAGGAGATAAGTAAACCTGAACTTGAAAAAAAATGTAACGAACTGATTGTTAAACTTAACGATCAGTTGTTGTTAGCACAGGATGATGTAAAATTAAAAAATCTTTCGGCTACTGAATATGGAAAACATGTTGCCGGGCAATTTATTAAACGCGGACTGGTAAATGACTTTTGCTTTAATAACTTTTCAGATGTATGCCTGCACCCTATGGCCTGCCTTTTTAAAACAAATGACTATGAAATTACTGAATATTCTTTTGAAAATCTGATGATAGATGAAGAAAAGTTTCAACCAATAATGGCTTCAGAAATTCGTGTGATGGGGCAGGGGACTGATTTTATTATTGTAAAATACAAGAAACCAACCGGGTCTATAGAAAGTGATGAGCGTTATGCTTATATTAAAAAACAAGAATATTTGGATTATTTTAATTCGGCCATGAATACCATTGCCAGGCATATTGGCCATAATTATAATGTTAGAGAGGTGGAAGATGTAGCTTATATAACTATTTCAAAAAACTAATATCAAAATAATTTGAGGCATATGTTAAGTCTTGATCATGGGCTTATAAACTGTTGCATAACGAAGCTTCGAACAATGATTGGGCTGAGATATTAAGCTTCGAAGCAAAACCCCTATCAGAGCCTATTCCGGTACTCCGGAAGGTTTGGGGTCATACTCTGGCGTAAGCAACTGCTACAATAAAGAACTTTGACAAAGTTAGTTTAATTTGAAAGTATTGTTAAATATCATTGTGTCAGGATTTAAAACAGTAAACTTTGGCAAAGTTTAGCAGGCTTATAATAAGTACTAAAACAACTAAACAATATAATTTATATACAAACCCCTTAAAAACAAACAAATTATGAAAACAAAACAAATCATTTACATGGCACTAATTTTTATTTTCTCAATAAACCTGCTTAGTGCACAGGAATCTAATGTTAAAAATCCTGATAATGAAGCTATTGCCAACAAACTGGTAAATACAATATTAAAAATAAAACCGGCAGATGTTGTTATAATTTCGGGGAATAAGGATCAAATTGACCTTCTATCATCTGTTTATGTGGCTGTTAGGAAAGCTGGTGGGCATGTCACTGTAGAATTAAACCTTCCTAAAGCAGGTAAAAGGGCAATAATGGAAACACCAATTGAATTTATGAAAACTACGAATTCATACATTATATTTAAAAACAGGATGGTTGATTGCTTTATTAGTATTGGTTCAGTTGAGTATCCAGAATTATACGCCGATGTCCCTGAGGAAAGACTGGCTGCAAATCGTGAAGCATATGTTTTGTACAACAAATTAAATAGAAATTTTCATTACAGAAGTGTTAGTGTTGGGCAGAGTTCTGGAGTACCAACCAACTCATTTGCTAAATCGGTTAATGCCGACTATGATGAAATGGTTTCAGGATTCTGGAAAGCAGTAAATACAGATTATGATAAAATGACAAAAAATGGAAAGTCAATTTCCGATATACTAAAACCAGGTAGCAATTGCAAAATATCAAGTAAATCAGGAACTAATATTACATTTAAAATTGATAAAATTCCTGTGCGAACTAATTGTGGTAGTATGTCTGAAAATCAAATATCTTCAGGTCCTTCAAGTGTTTGGTTACCCGCCGGTGAGGTTTATACCTGCATTGTTCCTAAAAGTGCAAATGGAAAAATTGTAGTTCCCGCCATGTTTTTCAGGGGAGTAAAAATCAAGAACTTAGAAATATCGGTAAAAAACGGGCACATTATGGAGCTAAAAGCTGAAGAAAATGAAAAAATTATTAAAGATTATCAGAAAATGTCAATCGGTGATAAAGATGTTCTTTCATTGATTGATATTGGAATAAATGAGAATAGTAAGCCATATAAGGGGTCAGATTTTTATTCTTGGGAAATGTCCGGTTTGCTGACTATGGGTTTTGGGAATAATGCCTGGGCTGGTGGTGATAATAATTCAAATACCGGTACCTATATTCACTTATCTAATTCAACCCTTGATATTGATGGAAAAGCAGTGGTAAAAGATGGAAAGTTAATGTTGGATTAGACAAATGAAACTAAACCTTTTATTAAGTTTAGTTGTTGGGTTAAAGAATTGGTGATGGGGTAGCTGTTAATTAGTTGCCTCATCACTTTTCTTACAAATAATCATCTCTTTTGCCATAAAGTCATCTGACGACTTGTAATTTAAATCCATAGGAATCTGATACGAAATTAACTGTTATTTGAAAAAGTCGTCTGATGACTGTTCAAATACTGCGACGAGCAATGAGGAAGCACTCTCCTTTTATTTTGTGATTGCTTCAGGCAAAGCTTTCGCTATGCATTTGTCTTTAAACTTTTTATCATATAGCAATTAAATCTTTAACTTATCTGCGGATTATTTTTTTTTCCGCAGATTCCGCAGATTTTCACAGATGAAACATCAGTGTAAATATTCAATATGGTTTTATTGACATTCATTTAATTTACTAATATTATGGCTTTTTCACCAATCAGCTCAATTGTTAGAACACCTTCTCTGGCTTCAAAAACTTCACTTTCATTCAAGGCATTTTTATAAGTACCATTCTTTTTTACAGATATTTTCAGCGTTTTTTGCTCTGTTGATTTGTTAAAAGCAGCAACAATTTCCTGTCCCTGGTAATTCCTGATGTATGCTAAAGTGTTATTCTCATCATCCGCAAGGCTAAAAACAATATTACCATAAACCAGGCTAGGGTAGGCTTTCCTGATTTGTATCAATTTTTTATAATAATTCAATAAAACGGTATCCTGTCTTACTTTGTCGGTTCTTCTTTCTTTATTAAATGGATGTGTGCTTTCATCTTCGTAAGTAATATCTGCCCAAACCATAGGTTTTCTTGTATCCGGGTCATCGGCACCCCACATACCAACTTCATCACCATACCAAATATGAGGCGAACCGATAAATGTAAACTGATGGATTAAGATCATTTTTTGAATGGTACGGGTTTTTTCATCCGGTTTGTCAATTTTATAATCATGATTGTCATAAGGTTTTACCTGGTATTTGTATCTTCCATTATTATAAATTGAAGTAGAAATCCGTTCAGCATCATGACTGGCCAAAAGGTTCATCATAGATTGTAGCCGAGTAGTGTCAATATCCCTAAGTTTGTCTTTCAGGGCAATGACAAATTCACTTGGTTTCATGACTTCCGGTGCATCAGCAAAGAAATGCCTTGCCGGACGGAACCACCTGTAATTCATGATTGCATCAAACATATCACCTTGTAAAAAATTGTGTGGGAACATTAACTCGTCCGGCCAGCTTTTCCACCATATTTCACCAATCAAATAAGCTTCAGGGTTAATTTTTTTAACTTCTTTCCTGAAATCTATCCAAAAACCCATGGGGACTTCAGCAGCAACGTCTAAACGGTAACCATCCAAACCATCAGAAGGATCTCCATCTTTGTTAGGGTCTAACCACTTTGCAGCCACTGCGTAAATGTGATTTTTCGCTCCCTGACTATGTAAATTACCTTTGAAT
>JBDLJL010000265.1:0-5312 GCA_039714415.1 Bacteroidota bacterium | reverse complement strand
AACGAATCGACTGAAGCCTTCTTTCTGCCCGGCTAAGATAAAAAAAGAAAAATTGATAAAAAAATTATAAAATAAATTTGGATTTTATCACAGTATCTTTGAGCGTCAGATCATGCATGACATGACACCAGGCATTTATACCTCAAAATCCCCCCACTCGTATTTTACTTGTTCAATATACTCAAAACCTTAATCTACAAGATTCATTTCTTTTAACATGGCTATAAACCTTGGATCAGTTTTGATAAAATTAAAATCAGGATTATTATTAATCCAAGACAGAATGTTTCCATCAACTTCCCTATATTTTTTCAGATACGTAATGGCCTTTTCTGAATCCCCAATAATAGCATATAATGAGGCATTATGATAGTGGTTATCTAGTTTGTTGAGTAACATCCAATCAATAAACCAATAGATAACTCCTTCCATTCCCGATTCGTGGAATATATTATCTAACAATACCTGATTATTACCAGAGGAATTTATTGCAATTATATTTTTTATATGTTCAACGGCCTCATCGTTCATCCCCAATTTTAGATAACATTTCAATATTCTAATCCTTTGAGAATGCTTATTTGAAACTTCATATGATTTCCTGAATTCTTTAAGTGCCATTTTATATTCTGCATTATTATAATAATATATACCACTTAATAGGTTATAAATATAAAAATGAGGATTAAGTTTAAGTGCCTGGTTAATTATTTCCCTTGCTTTCGTATTTTTACCTAAAATATTCAATAACTCTGAATAATACATATGTGCGGGGGCATCATTTGGATTTAATGATACGGCCAGTTTTAGTTCCTTTTCAGCATCTTTCCAATTCCATTCATGGTAAGCAAAAACAGCCCCCAATGTTGCATGGGCTTCAGAAATATTATTATTATTAATAGAAAGTGCTTTGATGGCGTATTTTTTAGCTTTATCATATCCTTCTTTTTTTGGATGCCAATTATACCAACCCATTATAAAATATGTATCAGCCAATCCGGCATATGCCAGGGCATAATTTGCATCCAATTCAAGTGCCCGATTAAAATAATCTATACTTTTATTCAAATCTTCCTCTGTCCTTCTATGCCAAAAAAAACGACCTCTCAGGTACAAATTGTAAGCTTTAATATTTTCAGTCGGGTTTTTATCGATTTGTTCTATTTCCTTAGGTGATAATACTGTATTAAGCTCTTCTGCAACCTGTTTGGCTATTTTATCCTGAATGGTGAATATATCTACCCATTTACCTGTATATTCTTCTGCCCATATATGATCCTCATTTTTTGCACGAATTACCTGTACCGTAATACTAACATTTTCATGTTTTCGCTGGATACTCCCTTCAATAATATAGCTGACCCCAAGTTCTTTAGCAATTACAGGTATAGGTTTTTTATGATCCTTATATTGTAATGTTGAAGTACGGGAAAGCACCCTGTCAAAGTTTTCAATGTATTGTAATTGTAAAATCAGTTCATCTGTCATAGCATCCCCAATGTGTACATATTCTTTATCGCTACTCCAATTCTCAAAAGGTAAAACCGCAATTGATTTTTCCAATTCATGGATTTCTTTTGAGCGCTCACTTCTATTAATTAGATATAAAATTCCAAGCACAACAATGATTATTGCACCAAAATAAGTTGTTATCTTCCATACTTTCAGTTTGGATGTTTTTTCAGTAGCTACTTTTTGTAAATTTTCCTGCTCAAAATCAGTGTTAATAATTTCATCAGGGTGTTCAATAACTGATTTTTTCTTTGATGATAAGATTTCTTCACCTTTATAGTCTAAATACCATTCAATTATCGTTATTAAATTAATCAAAACAGTCCGTACCTGTCTTGAATCAAATTCTTTAGGATGTGCCCCATAGGTTGAAATATTGTTCAGGTTAAACATGGAAGTGATAATATGTGCAGGAATTGTCTTTTCTCTTTTCAGTTTATCAATTCGACCTTTTAAAGCAACAGTTTTACTAAATTTTATGCTTTCTTTTTCGCATATATCAGTCACTATTACTTCAAGACACCTTCTTGAAGAGACTAATACACCAATTTCGTCATCAACTTTAATCAGGCGTCCTAATTCTTTTCCTAAATCAGGGATTTTACCGGATAAAGATTCATAGTAATTTTTAAGCTCTTGTATTTCGGATGACCAGTTTTGCATTTATTCATTATTTTTTAAGGATTGTTCTACTTCCTGAATATGAACAAAGACATCATGATCATAAATAGGCTTTAGTTTCCATGATTTTTTTAATAAATCCAATGCTTCTTTATTTTTTCCTTTTTTATATAAGCCCCACCCTTTAGTATCTAAAGCTGCCCAGGAATCAGGATTTTTCTTCATTGCCTTTTCTGCCAGTTCAAGCCCTTCATCAATGTTTATGTTATGGTTAATTAAAAAATAAGCCAGATTGTTTATTTTAGAGGGTGCTTCAGGTTCCAGTTTAAAAGCTTTTCTGTGGAGCGCTTCTGCCTCATCCAACCTGTTAGCTTCAGTGTAAATGTAGGCTAATCCGGCAGAAATATTTGCTTCGCTGCAATGGATCACATTTTCCCGAATTGATTTATATTTAGTTATCAATTCATCGGCCTTTTTTTTATCGCCCCTGGAAAGGGCACAAATAGCTTGTGGTGTAATTATATATAAGTTGTCAGGTAATAAACTTATACCCAAATTCAGTATTTCTTCTTCTTTATCATGCCTGTCTGTTTTATGGTATGCTAAACCTGCTACAAAATAAACAAGTGGATTATGGAAACTTGTGCCCCGCTTTTCATGAATTGCAAATGCTTGATCCCAATTTAAAGTAGCATTGTCATACTCTTTTAATTTGAAATATGCAAAAGCCAACTGATGCCAGTACATAGTATTTAATTTGTTAACTTCAAGCAATTGTTTAAGGTATTTTATTTCTTCGTTTGGGGTTTCATGAAAATATGCGTTCAAATGGTCTAATATCAACCTGGTTTCTATAGGAAGGCCTTCCCTTTTTTTATAAGCCCTTTTAACCCAATGTTTTGATTTTTTATTGTTGCCCATTAGCTGATAGGCATACGACAATAAAACATATGCATTTATAAAAGAGGAGTCTGTTTGTATAGCTTTTGAAAACCATTCTGTTGCCAATTGCGGTTCTATGTCAATAATAGCATCGTAGCCATGGATATAATATTTAAATGCTTCTGATGAATTTGTAGATATACCCCCATAAATTTCATCAGTCACATACTGACCTGCAAATTTTTTAATTTCAATATAGTTTTTTATCAGAGCGGACAGGGAATCTGCCATCTTAAAAATATCATTTTCAGAATCACCATCAACCTGGTAAGTCTTGTATATTTCTTCAGTTTTGGCATCAATCAACTGAGCATTTGCCCTTATTTTATCTCCTGCCTTAAGTATATTACCAAGAATAAATGTTTTTGTTTCCAATTTATTTGAAAGATCGCTGAGCAAATCAGGTGTGAGCGAGGCAAAATTAAGATTTTTACGGTTATACAGGATATTATTTATTGCCTGGTATTGGCGAACTGATAACTCCTCAGAATTTGAAAGAGTAGAAATCAGAAGGTTTTGAAAACCACCCTGCCAAACATCATATAGTGTATCACCGGATAAATTCTGAAAGGGCAAAACAGCAATGGAAATTTTGCCATCAGAATCTCTGTCCTTTTTAAATTGATCTTTCAAAAAAATATTAAAAATATCGAAGGCAAATATTACAACAATGCTAATCAATAAAATTGTTGAAATAATAATGATAGATTTTTTCTTTTGTTTAAGAACAGAAACAGGCTCTTTTATACCATTTGATATTATGTGCTTTTGTTTTTCTTCAAGAAAGGAATCTAATTTATCTTCTTTTATATTAACATTTTCAATATTTAGATAGTTTAAATACCACTCAACAACGGTTGTCAAATTGTTAAGTGCCGACTTTACCTGTCTGGGATCAAATTCTTTAGGGTGTGCTCCATAAGTTGAAATACTGTTTAAGTTTAACATGGAAGTAATAATATGCGAAGGAGCTTGATTTTCTTTATTGAGTTTATCAATTATACCTTTTAAAGGAATTGTTTTACTCAATTTTATGTCTTTTTTTTTACATATATCTGTTACCATTACTTCAAGACATCTCCTGGAATAGAGTAAAATAACTACTTCATCCTCCGTTCCTATTAATTTTTCCAGTTCTTTCTCTAATTCTGGAAATCTACCTGATAAAGTTTTATAATAATTGGTGAGTTCTTGTATTTCAGATGACCAGTTTTTCATGAATCTTAGAATTAGGTTCTACACTAAATTACTTTTTACTATAAATATACAAAATATATCTATATCATGTTTGGTTTATAGTTAAGGCTTGTTTCGTAAAGTCATCGGACGACTCCAATTCTAAATTCTCTACAACTTTAAAAGATCATGATGTGTTAATTAATAAAGTCGCCTGATGACCATTTATCATGTTTGATGGCTACTTATTTACTTTTTCACAAATATCAGTTACCATTACTTCAAGGCACCTTCTCGAAGAGACTGGCACACCTATTTCATCTTCAACTTTTATCAGGCGTTCTAATTCTTTCTCTAAATCAGGGATTTTACCGGATAAAGATTCATAGTAATTTTTAAGCTCTTGTATTTCGGATGACCAGTTTTGCATTTATTTGTTGTTTTTTAGTGCTTTTTCAACTTCCTGAATATGTTGAAAACCCTCATGGTCATAATAAGGTCTTAATTCCCAGGAATCATTAAGTATTTTCAGTGCTTCTTCATATTTGCCTTGTTTATACAAGCCCCATCCTTTAGTATCTAAATAATACCAATCATCTGACTCTTGCTCTAAAGCTTTTTGTACAAGCTCAAGCCCTTCATTAACATTTATATCATTATCGATTAGA
The DNA here is from genome assembly GCA_039714415.1 of Bacteroidota bacterium. GTDB lineage: Bacteria > Bacteroidota > Bacteroidia > Bacteroidales > NBLH01 > NBLH01. The sequence continues at coordinate 393 of JBDLJL010000265.1, read as the reverse complement.
AACCATGCCAAATTATACATTCTTGAAGGATTCAGGGGTTCTAACTTCAAGCCCTGACGGTAATTTATTTCTGCTTTATCAATTAAATTTGCTTGGGAATAAATATATCCTACAGTTGCCATTATTCTTGATTCAGGCCACTGGTATTTATTTTTTCTGATAGATTTATATTTCGTCATTAGCTTATCCGCCTTATCTGTATCACCCTGAGATAAAGCACAAATGGCTTGACCGGCTATTATGGTAGGATGATCGGGGAATATACTCAATGCTAATTCATGTACCTCGTTTTCCCTTTTATGTTCATTGATTTTATGGTAGGATTCGCCCAGGAAAAAATAATTCCATGGGTTACGATAATTGCTTCCCCACTTTTTACAAATTTCAATGGCT
>JBDLJL010000264.1:0-5351 GCA_039714415.1 Bacteroidota bacterium | reverse complement strand
ATTTAAATGAACCCAATTTTGGGTATCAAAATTGAATGTGAATCTTAGTCGCTATTGCAGATAGGGAAAATTCTATGAATTTTCCGGGTTAAATATCGTACAATTCCAACTATACGCCTAAAACTTAACCTTTCAATTCCTAATTCGCCTAATTTATCGGCTATTCGTTTGCAAGAACCAATGCTTAATGCACAATCAAAGCCTAAAAACAATCCTTTTGTGTGCTTTGACTTTGTCATCCTGGGCTGAAAAGAATATCCTAAAATATCAAATTTGACCATGGGATAACTTTCCTTTCGCCAATAATCTTTACAATAAACTATTTTTGTTTTCTGTGGATGTAATTCTAATCCGACAGATTGCATACGAAGATGTAATAATTTAAGCAATCGTTCTGCATGGGACAAACTTACACAATGAATAATTACGTCATCGGCATATCTGACGTATTTGATCATTTGGTCGGTATTATCTAACCACTTGTCTAAGGCATAATGTAGATACAGGTTTGCCAAGAAGGGGCTAATTACCTTTTGTCCGATGAACTGCCGTATACGAGAACCGTACTGTTCCGATTTTTTTCGGAAACCTACGGACGATGGAAGGCTTTTGTTTCTTTCTCAAACTTTGTGCTGTACATTTTTTCCTGTGCTAAAATAGTATTACCTAGTAGCACAATTAACAGGAAAATACTGCTTATTATTTTTAATTGTTTCATATTATTAATTTTTTATTGTCATTATTAAATTAAAGGATTTGATATAATACATTTTGAGCTCTCCATTTATCCTTTGTTTCTGATATGACAACTGGAGTTTTTGTTACCCCTATCCAATAATTATTTTTTTAATCATTTTATTTTAACTACACTTACGAACTTAATTAATAGCCTTATGTTATTTGCTATTACGGACTTTTGTGAATATCTTAGTAATCAATTAAATGAAAATATCTGATGTTCTTTTCAAAATTTTCATATAAAACCCCAGGACTTAATAGTAAGTTCAGTCTGTTTGTTTTTTCAATACTCCTGGTATTTCCTACGTGTAAACAAACTACTTATCTCATAAATAATCCAAATAAGCATGTTGAATATGAAATGGGAGCCATAGTTCGTGGTGATACCCTGAAAAGAAGTTTAAGCCTGGTATTTACGGGGGATGAATATGCAGACGGCGCAGAACATATTTCTGAAGTCTTAAAAATGCAACAAATAAAAGCGGCTTTCTTTTTCACAGGAAATTTTTACCGAAACACTGAATTTGAAGACGATATAAAAAAGCTAATTGCTGATGGACACTATTTAGGGGCGCATTCAGACAGGCATTTACTATACTGTGATTGGAAAAAAAGGGACAGTCTTCTACTTAGTCGAAAAGAGTTCATTAAAGACCTTGGAAACAATTACTTAGAAATGAAAAAGTTTGGGATTGATAAAGAAGATGCCCCTTACTTTCTTCCACCCTATGAATGGTATAACGACAGTATCAGTTCATGGACTAGTGGTTTTGGTTTACAAACAATTAACTTCAGCAAGGGTACCCGTTCACATGCTGATTATACTACCCCAAAAATGTCTAATTACCTTAGTAGCGAAAAAATTTACCAAAGTATTGTGGATTATGAGGCTAAAAACTTAAATGGCTTGAATGGTTTTATTCTGCTTATACATATTGGAACAGATCCGGACCGCAAGGATAAATTCTATTATCGTATAGAAGAACTTATAATTTACCTAAAAAACAAAGGATACCAATTTAGGACATTGAAAGAATTATTAAAAAACTCATAATATTTGATTTAAACGTTTGAATATTGTTTCGTATATTGGATATATCAATTAATTTAAAAAGATTTTAAAATTTTAAATCATTGCGTTATGCATTTATATTTTTTACAAATTTTCTTGTTATTATTCCAACCAAATAATAGTGTTGTTTCTAACTCAAACATTCCCGATATGCACGTCAGGGTTAATCAATTAGGCTATTTGCCCGGTGAAAGTAAAATCGCCATTGTTTTTTCTAATAGAGCTGTTAAAGAAAAGTTTCAATTGGTTTCAAAAGGAACAAAGCAAACAATAACAAGTATAAATCCAAAACGCTCAAAAGCAAACGGCTGGGGTACTTTTAATTATTATTATGAGTTGGATTTTTCAAAAGTTGAAAAAAAAGGTACTTATTTTATAGAAGCCCAAAAAACGAAAATAGTATCTCAAAACTTTATGATTTCAGGCCAAGCTTATGGGCATCAACATGAAAAACTACTGGAATTTATGCGCCAGCAAAGGTGTGGGTATAATCCGTTATTAGATATGGTTTGCCATAAAAAAGATGGCAGGTCAATGTTTGGCCCTATGCCTGATTCTACTTTTGTGGATGTTAGTGGTGGGTGGCATGATGCAGGTGACCAGTTAAAATATCTGATTACCGGAAGTTATGCAACCGGGCACATGCTATTGGCGTATGAACTTTACCCTGAAAAATTTGCTGATGAGGTTAATGCTTTAGGTCAAAATTTTTCAAATGGTATTCCAGATGTTTTAGATGAGGCAAAATGGGGATTGGATTGGATACATAAACTTCACCCTAAACCAGATCAGTTATTTCACCAAGTTGGTGATGATCGAGATCATACAGGCTGGAAAATGCCTGATAATGATCATTCTGATTATGGATGGGGTAAAAATAGCTACCGTGTGGCTTATTTTGCAACTGGTAAACCTCAGGGGCTACGCGAATATAAAAGTGAAGCAACAGGTATTGCTAACCTTGCAGGGAGATCTGCTGCTGCAATGGCAATGGCTTCACGTATTTGGGAAAAGTCCCAGAATGACCCAATTTTTGCCAAAAAATGTAAAAAAGCGGCTATATCATTATATCAAATGGGTAAAAAGCAGGAAGGTTTTCAGCAGGGAAACTCTTACGGTGCACCATATCGTTATTCGGAAAAAACCTGGGCAGATGATATGGAATGGGCTGCGGCAGAGCTATACAAACTTACCGGTGACAAATCCTACCTGAAAGATGCAAAAAAATATGCCCGAATGGCTAACACTGTTTCCTGGATGCCCTTGGATTCAGCTGTTCATTATCAATATTACCCGTTTATTAACCTGGGACATTATGTTCTACATGGTATAGTAGAAAAAGATTTTCAGGACACTTTGGTTTCCTATTATCAGCAGGGTATAGAATATACGGTTGAACGTGCTGCCAAAAATCCATACAGGATTGGTGTACCCTTTATTTGGTGTTCCAATAACCTGTTAACGAGTTTGGTTACGCAGCTAATACTATATGAAAAGATGAGTGGTGATATAAAATACCGGCAATTTATGGTAGAGCAACGTGATTGGTTATTTGGGCGAAATCCCTGGGCAACTTCCATGTTTACGGGTATTCCTGATAAGGGAGAATATCCTTTGGATGTACATACAAGCATATGGGCGTTAAAAAAACAAATGGTTCCCGGTGGCCTGGTAGATGGCCCTGTTTATTCATCTATTTATAACTCATTAAAAGGCCTTACATTAACTCAGGCTGATGAATTTGCACATCTGCAAAATAATTATGTTATATACCATGATGATATTGGCGATTACTCTACCAATGAACCAACTATGGATGGTACAGCCGGGGCTATTTTAATGATGGCACATTGGGCAATTAAAAATAATTTAAAGAAGTAATATGCGAAAATTAGTTTTATTTACCGTTTTTATTACCATGTTTGTCAATTATTCAATAGCACAAACTTCCTACGGTTCAAAAGACAGAAAAAAGCAATTTTTCTTAAACATCAGCAAAAAACATTGTACTGATGCCCTAAGCATTTTAAAATCTGACAAAAAGGGGAACTATACAAGATATGCCCGTGGTAAGAAAAAAGAAGACTTAATAGAATCTTTTAATACTGTTGTGCATGAAACACTGCATGGATATAATTTTGACATTGGTGGTTTCAATGGTGAAGGTTATTATTTTGGTAGTGGTATTGAGCTGCTGGTTCCAAAAACAGAAATTATAAACTCAAATAAACTAAATAACTTTGTCAGCAAAGAGAAACAAAAAAAATGTGACCGCTATGCGATGTATATAGGCAATAAAAAACCATTTTTTAGTTCACAAGTTGATGGGATTTACGGGCTGTTAAATGAGTTTAGTGCATATTATCATGGGTTAAAAGCCGAAATTGAGATTCGAAATGCAGGATTAACTTGCCCCACTTTTGAATGGCAATCAAATAACCTGGAGGCTTATTACGAGTTTAAACTGTTTATTTCCTGGTATTTGCAGATGTGTAAGAGAAGCTACCCAAAAATATATAAGAATATTTATGCAAACAATAAATTGAGGGTGGCCTATACTCTATTCAATACTCAGTTTACTGAACTCGCAAATGAAATTATCCAAAGTAAAAGTCTTAGTCCTCATTACACAACAAAAGTGGCAAAATTATTTACCAGCACTGATAAAAAAGAGCTTCTAAAATTTGAAATTCCTGAAGTAACTATTGAAAATTATAAAGAATATTTTAAATAATTTCTATAGATTTATGTAACAAGCTATTGCTCAATATAAACAGAAAGTTTTTGATTTTGGCCCAGCTTTTTCCAAATGGCATTTAAAGCAACCTCCCATTTTAGTGCTGACACACCGGGCTTATTACCGAAAACCATATAAGCTTCGTTATTATATATAATTTCAAGCTGTTCATGTACTTGTGGGTTAATGGTTTGCAAATCGTCAAAATTTAGCTCCCATTTTTCATCTTTGCCAACAAATTTTATTTCAATATGTTCAATGAATAAGCTTATATCTGCTGTGCCCATAAATTCAGTCTTATCCATTTCAACCGCATGGTAAATTTTTGAGCTTTTATCAGTAAAGATAGCTTTCTTGTAGTTCTGATTCAGCTTTGCAGTTACATCATCCAAAAGCCAGTTTTCTTCCCAATAATACCAATCTCTTATGTTATCAAAAAACAGTTTGCCATCCGAAATTCGTTCAAAAAAACCATAATAATTGATATGAATATCATAATTACATTTAGAACAAGCAAAACTATTTCCTTTTGCCCTAAAAGTATCAATTGAATGGCATTCAGGACACACATACAAAGCGTGGCTAATATGTTCCGCTTTATGCCTGGAATAAAGTTTGTTCATTTCCTTATGTTGATATTCAACTTCATCATGCTGCATTGCACTGCTTAAACGGTTGAATATTTCATCATCAGGCAATCTGTTAATGTCATTGGTATTTAAAACAAGCTTATATTCTACCTCAACTTTTGTCAATCTTAATTTTGTAGACCACCTCGGGTTAAAAAGGTTCATCCCTTTTAAA
>JBDLJL010000263.1:0-5445 GCA_039714415.1 Bacteroidota bacterium | reverse complement strand
TAATAAATATCATTTTTTTTTGTTTTGTTCTAAAGTCAGTAACGACCTTTAATGTTCTTTTAATATTGCCAAAAAACATAATATTAAAGTACGTATCATATTCTCGGCTCGTTTCTGTTTTGATTACTTTTGTCATAACTATCTGATTTTCAATTGTTTATGTGTTTCTATTCTATATTAGTTCTGTTCTATACGTGCAAATATATGGTTTTATATGATATTACACAATATAAAACGTAAAAAAGTTTGAAATATTTTACAACTTTTAAAATGTTCTGTTTCTGTTCTGGTTTGTTCTGGTTTTTAGATGTGTTTTGGTTTGCTTTGGCCTTGAATGTGTTTCTGTTCTGTACCGGCCGGCCTTGAATGTGTTTGTGGCATGTTTTGGCCTTGAATGTGTTTGTGTGTGTACCGGCCGGGATTGCTCAGATCCCGTTTCTGGTCTGTTTTTGGTTCGTGAGCTTGTTTTTTTGGTGTCCTGGAGAGGTGGGGCAGGCGGTAAATGGTGGCTAAGTTTCCTATATCGTAATAAGGGGGTTTTGGTCGGTTTTTTTTGAAGTCTTGGGTGGGGTCGGGTGCTGTCTAGAACTGTAAATAAAGAAACCTCGAATAGAAAAGGGTTACTATCCAAGGTTTCGGCTATACAAAAATTGCAGTATGTAAAAGTAATTAAATTATTTTAAATTCCTTTAATAATTTTCTGATATTAAAATCGTGCTTTTTTATGTCCTGGTAAATTATATGATTATTATATCTTTTTAAAGTATGAATAACTAATGAATGATCCCTGCCTATTGCACTTCCTATTTGATCAAGTGAAAGTTCTGTTAATTTTTTTAGGTAATTCGCTACAAACATCCTTGCAGTAACATAATCTCTGTGCCTGCTTCTTATTCTTATTTCTTCTGCATTATATCCAAAGTAATATGAAATGATGTGTATGATTTCCTCTGCTTTTTCATCATTTAGTTTTCTTCGCTCCTCTGTATCAATAACTCTTAATTCATATTTATTTTTCTTAAATATTTTTTCTTCGGCTCTTGTCAGTTTAACAGTTAAGTTAAAATTCCTATAACCTTTCTTTGTTGCTCTTACTACTTCCATGTTATTTGATTTTTAAAACGGCAATCCGTCATCGTTAATACTTTCATCTTCTACATCTAAATCTGTATCTGGTTCTCCGCAATGTTTGTTTTTAAACATAAAAAAATTTCCGTTACCACTTTTCAGCATCGGTGTATCTTCAAACTTTCTGTATCTTCCGTTCTTACCGTTCTGCTTTAGTTTCATTTCTTTTAATGTCCTGCTTATACGTGATACATTAATCTTTGAGTCCCTGCTAAAGAATTTGTTTTTAACATCAATCGCTGTAAATCTCAATGTAGGAAAATCTATGTTGTCCAAACAAAATCCGTCAAGGTATTCGCATATATCTTTTTCCAACGCTGATCTGCTTTCTTTTTTCACAACCTTTAATGCATCTGTTCCGAGCTGCTCTGGAGTGAATACCATTCTTGATTTACTTCGATCAACTTCAGCTCGTTTATTTAGATAATATAAAAAGTAAGGTAATTCCTTTTCTAAATCAGCTTCAATGTTGTGGTTGCTTTCGGTAATTGTAGGAATTGTTCTAACCCAAAATCTTATCTCCTCGTTATCAATTTGCAAAAACTTATCTGGTTTATTTGTAAGCACCAATATTTTTCCGTAGAAATTTACAGAGTACTGGCTAATATTTTTCTTATTAACAAGCATTTTTTTCGCTGTACTGATCCTTTTCATTTTATTAACAAGGCCGTGCGATTCTGATACTGTTTCCTCGACTGCTATAATTAGCTTTTCTGAAATGTGAGCGTTAAATTCCCCTTTCATATCACTTACGCCAATGCTGACAAAATTTTCTTTGTAGATTATCTCCAACCAGTTTGCAAATGTCGTTTTACCTGTTTGTCGTTCCTCACTTGCCAGAACTAAAATAGGTAATATCTGCTTTGGTGTTTCGTACAGTAATTTCATATAGTCTAAACCCATTTCTAATTGATCTCCGAAAATGTGTTTCATCAAAATCATACTCCAATGTATTTTATTCATTTCCGTTTTAAGATTGAATTTTGCAGGAGTGTGATATACTTTATGATAGTTGTTATAATTTCCATTAACAACTCTTTCATAATTTATGTTGTTTGGCTCAATGCAAAACTCATCGTATTTTGGAATATAATCAAACGAATCTTTTCCAAAATCTTGCCTAATTTCACCTTTCAAAAATGGTATTAGCTTGTCGGATAAAACCTCTCCGCTACCATTTGTTTGATGTTTAACTTTAAAATAATCAGATCCTATTCTCGCAAATGGTAATTTCTGCGGATCAAATTCCTTTATTAAGTATGCAACCGTTGTCATTAAATTCCCTTTAAATCTGTATTTACATAACAGATCAAAAGGAGTTAATATAGTTCCTTTATTGAAGTCTGGAAAATCACCTAATATTTTTAAAGTTGTACCATCCCACTTAGCAAAATCCTCTGCTTTGTTTAAATTATACGTGAAAATAGTTTTGTTTTTCCTTTCAATTATTTTATCCTTTTTTAGCATTATCTCCAATGCTTGATCGGAGTAATTCGTATTATAGTAGTTAATTACATTTATCATATTTGTATAGCTTTTATGATTATTGTTATTTTGTATAGTGTTGGAATAGCTAAATTACTAAAAATGTTTATAACTATGTGTATAAACTTTAAAATAATTCTGTTTGATAGTTTATTTCCTGTTCTGTTTTTTTTCTGTCCTCTAAATCATTAACTCCGCACATACCATTACAATCAACTAATGGCTTTGGTTCTCTTCCTTTCATCATGGATATATCTTTAATATTTGGATAATTCGGATTATGTTTTAAGAATACTAAACCTCCTCCTTTACTTTGATCTTTCAACATTGTTACAGGTTTGTTTTTTAATTTCGTTATTTTATGTTCTATTTTTGCCATAGCATCAAATTTATCAGGATACTCTCTTTGTATTTTTTGCCAATATCCAATTCCACCCTGAACACAACCAGTTTTAAAACAATTATTGTTCAAAAATCCTAAATGATATGTTTTAGGTATATTAATATTGGTATCCTGAATTATTTTAATACAGTCTTTTTTTGAATATCCGTACATTAATAAAGGGAATATTGGTTTTGTTTTACTGTGATTTAATTTTAAACTTTTCGCTCGTTTATATTCGTCTAATTCAAAACCAAATACTTGATGCCTCCATTCATTTTCTTTTTCCCATTTCTCTCTGACAAGTCTTTTTAATTCACTTGAACAAACAGCACCTTTTGCATTATTTAATGCTTTATATCTAATCCACACATCTTGAATAGATTTATGTTTTTTACTAGAAATTGATTCTATTTCCTTACCATACCATTTCTCACAATTATCCTTAAATCTATATGTATGTTCATCTTCATTCTTAGTATCAATAAAAATAAATCTAATATTTTCCAATCCATACAAATCCGATGCTATTTTGCAAGCTACTGCGGAAGTTACACCACCAGACCACCATCCTATTATTTTACTCTCCATGTTATTAATTTTTTGTGTATAAACTTTCTATTTTATCCCAAACTTTCTCCAATTGCGTATCAAGTCGCCTATTTTTACCTTTCAGATCCTTGTTTTTTATTATACTAAAATAAACAGGTAAATAAATTTGTCTTAATCTATCTGCAAACCTCGCTCTATTCTTATTAAAAAAGTCTGACTCAATATCGTGTAAGTCAAATAATTCGTAAACTTTTTTATCTAATAGCTTAAACGCAAAATTTGCATCCTCTCCGTTTTCAATCGTGTACTGAATTATCGTATTTGCTCTTGGTGGCCGAGGTTTGTCCAGAACAACCAATTTTCCGTTTATTGTTTTGGCTTCTCTTACTGGTCTTGGTGTTTGACAATTGCAACACTCAATACGTTCTAATTCTTGGTTTAAACATTCTCCTGGTCTATTTAAGTAACCGCACTCTTTACATTCCCATGTCATCAGCATATCAGATTCTTTTTTCTTCTTCCATTGCTGTGGTTTGAAATGCTTTTGCCAATCTCTATTTTTACTCCATTTTCCATGACGTTTGATATTCAAACCCATGTCCAGGACAAAGAATTTATCTTTTAGAATTTTATCCCCGGTACGTGAACCTCTTCCAATGCTTTGTAAATACAAACTCAAAGATTTTGTCGCTTTGTTGTAGATTATCACTTCCAGATCGTTCACTGAAAAGCCAGTAGTGAAAACTCCTACATTCAATAAAACAGCATCTTTTGTCCCAATAAACCAATCAACAACATCTTGCCTACTCATTCCTTTATTTGCGCCTTTATTAACACTATCAAACATCCTGCACTCAATACCTTTTTCAATAAATTCCTCGTGCATCTTTTTGTTTACGGCTGTTGTTGGATTAAATATGATCGTTTTTTTACCTACACCATACTCCAGATAACCTTTCATTACATTTTCAATAGATGTGTGACTACCAAAAACACTTGTTAATGATTCGCTTGTATAACCATCTGGATTCGTGTTTGAGTTTACCAATTTATCCATGTTTGGAGGCGTAAGTTGAATATTGAAATCCTGTGTTAAGTAGCCGAGTTCAATTAATTCCTGTGTTTTTACACCTTGCAATAAAATATCAAATTCATTTGAAAATGTTTCGTTTCTCTGGAATTCTGTTCCGTCAATTGTTTTGTATTCTTTTTTGTTCTTAATTGGCGTTGCTGTAAATCCAAATACTCTTTTAGGATTAATTTCGTCATAAACTTTCTTAAAAAAATCCATGTGAACCTCGTCTGCAATTACATTATCAAAATTACCAACATAACTTGCTCCGTATTTTTTTATCCGAGCATGCATCGTTTGGCTCATTGCTATTACATTCTTTTTTAACTTTAAAGGCTCTACCTTTCGCACTTTAGCGGTTAATACACCAAGATCATTAATCCATTCAGAATTTTGATTTAAAAGTTCAATTCTATGGGTTAAAATAAGTGTCCTACCCTTTATTTGATTTGCAAGGTTTCCGATCAAAATACTTTTACCGAAGCCAGTTTCAGCCTGACAGAGTATTTTCTTATTTCCGTTGACAATAGCCTCCACAATTTGATCGTGGAGGCTTTGCTGATATGGTCTAAGTTTAATCATTACACATCTTTTATTCCTCCTGAAATATCAGTAGCTAAATCTCCATATCTATCCGCATTTTTTCTAATTGATTCTTTTGTTGCATCATCAATTAAATTCCTTCCTTTTTGGATGTATATAAGTTTATTTTGCCAAGACTGATCCAAAGCAGTAACAATTCTTTCAACTTCCTCGTGTGTTAATTTCAATGTTCTATGTCCCATATTACATTTTATTTATCTGGTCTATAATATCATCATGTACT
>JBDLJL010000262.1:0-5459 GCA_039714415.1 Bacteroidota bacterium | reverse complement strand
CACCTATTATTAGTCTTTGGCAAAATAAATTTGCATTTTTGGAATTTATCCAGACCTTTAATAGGTGTGCACTGCTGCTCATGCAGGGCACACACAATGTATAAAAATAATAGCCGAAATAGTAGTAATTTAAAGGGTTGTAACCCGCTTCAACTTTCTTGTAATTTGATAGAATCGGAGCCCGCAATCGGCTACTATTCTTATACGAACCGTTAGAGCAAGACTAAATATCAAGCATGAAATTAAAATTGAAACAGATAAATTAAATAACAAATAAAAAAGGAGGTCAAAAATGAAGAAAAACAAATTAAGAATTATTGTATTTGTATTACTCGGTTTCGGACTGAGTAACCTACAAGCACAAGAAAGCATTAACGCCACAGGCGGAGATGCTTCGGGTAGCGGAGGCTCAGCGAGCTATTCCGTAGGACAAACAGTTTACACCTCCCACACAGGAACAAACGGCAATAGCATAGCCCAAGGTGTGCAACAACCCTATGAAATATCGGTAGTAACAGGAATAATAGAAGCCCAAGGTATAAGCCTAAGTGTTTCGGCATATCCAAACCCCACAACCGATTATTTAACCGTAAAAGTAGGAAACTACGAAACAGCAAAATTACAGTATCAGGTTTTCGATATAAACGGAAAACTTTTACAAACAGTTAAAGCCACAGGCAACCAAACACAAATTGAAACAAGCAAGCTTGTGCCGGCTAATTACTTTGTAAAAGTAATCGACAGCGCAAAAGAAATAAAAGTATTTAAAATAATTAAAACTCAATGAGACAGTATTTTTGAAAAAAATACGTAGTCGAATTAGTCCCGATAGCGGAGCGTATCGGGAACAAATAAAACGAAGTTAAATTAAAAATTATGAAAAGAATTTACACAATTTTAGTAGCAATACTACTAACAGCAAACATTTTTGCACAAGCACCCGAGAAAATGAGTTACCAAGCAGTAATACGTAATGCAAGCGACCAATTAGTAACCGACCAAGGTATAGGAATGCAAATAAGCATACTACAAGGTTCTGCAACAGGTACCGAGGTTTATGTAGAAACACATAATGCCACTACCAATGCCAACGGATTGGTAACAGTAGAGATTGGTAACGGAACCGTAGTAAGTGGAGATTTTACCACAATAGATTGGTCAAACGACATCTATTTTATAAAAACAGAAATCGACCCAACAGGCGGAACAGCTTACACAATTACAGGCACAAGCCAATTATTGAGTGTATCTTATGCTTTACACGCCAAAACAGCCGAAAGTATTGCAGGAGGAATAAACGAAACCGACCCAAGCGTACCCACCGGCACCCAAACCGGCCAAATGCAATACTGGAATGGCACTGCATGGATAACAATAGCAGCCGGGAATGAAGGGCAAGTTTTAACCTTTACAGGTGGAGTGCCTGCATGGACAACACAACTTGAAGATGGAGAAGTAAAAAATCCCACCACCGGCGCAATTTGGATGGACCGCAACCTTGGCGCTTCGCAGGTAGCAACAAGCAGTACTGATGCCAATGCTTATGGTGATTTATACCAGTGGGGACGTGGAACTGATGGACATCAAATAAGAACATCAGGTACAACTTCTACATTAGCTACAAGCGACAATCCCGGACATGGTAATTTTATACTCAATAGCGGCAGCCCTTATGACTGGCGCAACCCACAAAACGACAACTTATGGCAGGGCGTAAGCGGCGCTAACAACCCCTGCCCAAGTGGTTACCGATTGCCAACAGAAGCCGAATGGGAAGCCGAACGTGCAAGCTGGAGCAGCAATAATGCATCCGGTGCTTTTGCCTCGCCGCTTAAATTGCCTGTGGCAGGCTACCGCAGCTACGGCAGTGGTTCGCTCATCAATGTGGGTGGCAGCGGCAGCTATTGGTCGAGTACCGTAGATGGTACTAGCTCGCGGAGCTTGTTCTTCCACAGCAGTAATGCCTACATGAGCAGCAACAACCGGGCGAGCGGACTCTCTGTGCGTTGCCTTAAGGATTGACACTTTTGATTTATTTGATACTTTGACACTTTACCATGCCATCCCTTTAGGGTGGCATGGTTTAAATACCGCCTGCCTGCCCCGTTAAATTTCTTTTATTTAACTGGGGTGGCGGTCGAATTTTTGCGAAAAACGAGAGCAGAGTCAAGCTTGCTTGAACTATGCCGAGTTGAGCAAAAATCATGTAAATAATTTTATTTTGAAAAATGACAATAAAAGAAAAAACACAATACAGCGAAGATAAAACAGTATTTACCCTCTTTAAAGAGGGTTTGTTTTATAAATGTTATAATGAAGATGCAATGGTTTTTTCAAAAAGAGTGAAAAACTATAAAGTAAATCCTTGATTCCGTAAGTCACGGTGTGAGTTGTTGGTTGATAGCTATTTATAATAATAAAACGGGTGCAGTTAAAAAAAGACTCACGCCGTGACTATCAATCATTTAACGAAAACTGCTGCGGATTTAAGGTAAATCATAAATATGTAAAAAATGTGGGTGCTGAAGTCTTAAGTTTGGGGTTTCCTGTTAGCAACAACCGAGCGAACGGAAACTCTGTGCGTTGCCTTAAGGATTGTAATACTTTGCATGGTTCAACCACTGCCCTTGTTTCTTTTAGTACTAATAGAAAACAATTTGTTTAATGAAAAAAATAGTTATTATCCATATTTTATTGCTCGTTTCTGCTTTTGTGTATTCACAAAACACAGTTACAGGCACATTTCCCGGTATTGCCAATCAACAAATAAAATTTTTTGGTTTTAAAGGTTTTGATACTTATGTAATAGACAGCATTCAAGCTAATGAAAAGGGAGAATTTAAACTTTCTTACGGTGAAAAGAATTATTGTATGGGCTATTTATCGGCACAAGACAACAAACCGTTTTTTATAGTCCTTAGCGGTGAAATGATAATATTGAAAGGAGAAACTTTTGCTTTACCCGAAATAATTGAGATTTTAAAAGGAAAAGAAAACCAACTTTTTGCACAATATGCCACTGAGCATCCTCGCAGAGAGCAGGCATTAAGTGCATGGGACTATTTAGGAAAAATATATGCAAAAGATTCCCTATTTGCAGTACAAGCTGTGTCCAAACAAGCAATTGCCAAGGAAAAGCAACGCATAAAAACCGAAGACAGCCTATTTTTGGCAGGTTTGCCCGAAAAATCGTTTGTGAGCTGGTATTTACCCTTGCGTAAATTAGTAAGTTTGGTTTCTACCATAGCACAATACCGTACCGAAGAAATACCGGCTGCCATAACATCATTTCGAAATATAGTTTATACAGACCCTCGTTTGCAGAAAAGCGGTTTGCTTGCTGATGTCATTGAAAGTCATTTTTGGTTGATAGAAAACAGCGGACGTTCTTTGGATTCAATGTATATTGAAATGAATAAATCCATTGATATCTTAATTGAAAATCTTTTACCGGACGAGCAAAAACTGAATGAGATAACCGAATACTTATTCAAATTTCTCGAAAAACGTAGTTTATTCAAAGCATCGGAATATTTAGCGTTAAAATTGCTCAACGAACAGGGCTGTATTATTAATAATGATTTTGCTGCTCAATTGGAAAGCTACCGAGCAATGAAAAAGGGAAACGCAGCTCCCGATTTTAATTTTAAAAAAGACGTTACCGCACCCGGCTATGAAGCAACCAAACAACCTGAAAAACTTTCCGATTTAAAAAGCAAGTATACCGTAGTGGTTTTTGGTGCAAGTTGGTGTCCGCAATGCCCTGAGGAGCTATCAAAAATTTCGGGTTTGTACAAAAAATGGAAAGGACAAAGTGTTGAAGTCGTTTTTGTTTCGCTTGACGAAGACGAGAAAATATTTAAAAGTTTTGCCGGGGTATTTCCATTTATCAGTATATGCGATTATGGGAAATGGGAAAGCGATATTGTAAAATCGTATCATGTATTCGCCACACCAACTATTTATTTACTTAATAACAAACGAGAGATTTTGCTTCGCCCAAATTCGGTAAGTCAGTTAGATTCGTGGGTAGATTGGTATTTAATACAAGGGAATAAATGAAAAATGAAACGAAAACATGAGAATAATCAACGAAACGCCAACAAAATGTATAGTTCATAGCGGTTTAGCAGGGGGTTTAAGCAGTGTAGCACTTATTGCACTCCGCCAAATCTGCCGATTTGACTACTTTTTTAATGGTGGCAAATTTGGCTCATTGCGTAATTTGAACTATATTGCTTTTAAGTCCGCTACGAAACCATACATAGAACGTTATATGGCATAAAACCAGACGAGAAATATTGACGAAATGTTTAAGAAAATATTTAAATCAAAAAGTAATAATACTTCCAATTTGACTACTATTTCAAGAGTTGAAACCATTGATGGATTTTCAATTCCTGCTATAATTCGGAATATGGATTATCATTTTACTGACCTTCAGGTATACAAAGATGGGTTAGTTTATTGCTGGGACATGGTTGACCTAGATTTACTAAAAAACAAGCTTGACTCTAATTGGTTAGTGACTTCTATTCCTGATAATGAACGAATTTCCATTTTTAGTCTTGGGAATTGGAAAATTAATAATGGAGTATGGGATTTTAATAAAACATCATTCTATGATTATATCAAACGACTTATTAAAGAATTGAACCCAAAACTTGAAAATCTTCATAATTGTCATGGAAGAACAACTAAAAAAAAAGGAAATGTGAATGTTTCAATACATGGCATTCCAAAACAAAACCCTTACTATGTTTCTAATCCTGATGATACTTTTCCTGAGAGAGAAAAAGGAAAGCGTTTTTCTATTTTCTACAAAGACTTAAAAGGATTAATTTATTTAGTTGACCTATCAATTTATAAGAACGGTATTGTTGAATTGAGAAATTCTCCTGATAAATTTGAGTTCAACTTCTCCGATTTAAGAAAAAAAATTGACGACAAGACGCTTATTTCAAATTTAAACACTGGTGATAAAGTAAATGTCATCGGACTAGGTTCTTTTTCAATTGTATCCGGACAAGGTGTAGATATCGAAGATAAGTATAATGAGTTGGTAGATGAATTTGAGATAATTAAAGGGAATGGCAGTAGCTTGGAGAGGTGTCGAAAAGCTCTAGCTGATTATAAACAAAATCCAACTAGTGCTTTAAAAGATAAACTAAGGATTTCCTATGAATCTGTTCCAAATCATCAAAGACAATTCGTTGGCGATATGGATACAAAGGACTTTGAAGTAAAATACATATTATATGGAGAGAAAGCTAAAAAGGAATGGGACGAGATATATGGAGAAGTTGGATGGGAATTCCCAAATTTCAATATTCCAGATGACAACTAATAATTACGGCACACAATAAATAGGACTTTGAGCGGTCGGCACGACCCAGCGATGAGTCCATGTTGAACTACATCCCGGCTTGTTAGCTATGCACTTATTGAAGGGTTTTAAA
>JBDLJL010000261.1:0-5476 GCA_039714415.1 Bacteroidota bacterium | reverse complement strand
TCCGGCATTTCCCGTTGAAGGACGGGACAAGTTATGCCGGTGATTAAAAATGGCAGCATATTGGGCTTTAGCCCTAACTATCAGTCACATGTGGACTAAAGCCTAGTTTTCTTGTGCCTTTTTTCAACGGCATAAATGCCGTTGCTAATCATTTGTTTTTGGTTTTCACACGTCCTCTAAAAGGCGGGGCTATTGATATTCCTTTAATCATAAGTTTATGCATAATTGAGGCTAACATTTTTTTGAAACAATGAAATATTGTTCTGGTTTATTATGTATACATTCTGTTTCAACTATTTCTAAATTTTCTTTTGTCAATAAATGTTCTAACCCCAAGAATTTGAATGAATTTATTTTAGGAACAAATCCCAATTTACCAAAAATTGAAAATATTCTTTTTAATAATGGCTTTTCTCCCATACACGACGTTACTGAAATAATTAGCCCTCCGGGTTTTAATAGTTCATTCATCCTTTGTATAACCTTTTGCGAATCATCAAATAAATGCAAAACATAAAATGCTAAGATTACATTGAATGAACCCTTTTTATATCTATCATCAAATATATTTGAATAAGCATAATCAATATTTTGAATTTTGCGTCCAATTGCTTTATTTTTTGCTATCTCAATCATTTTCGACGATATATCAATTGCATGAACCGTTTTTACCTTGTCTGCTATTTCATTGGATATTAAACCAGTTCCACAACCATAATCTAAAACTATATCACTAACTTTGAGCTGCTTTCTTGTCTTTTCAATAATATTCAAATAAGTCTGTTCATCTTTTTTTTCTTCATTGCCATAAACATTTGCCGCTCTGTTCCAAAACTTTTCTGCATTATTATGAGATTCCATATTATTTTGTATTTATTAGTCAACTGACTGATTGGAAACTTTTTTTGTTACGTCCAAGCGTTTTGATATCTATGTTTTATAATGACCATATTGTTACCAGCTTTTTTTCTTCATTCATTTAAGAACCTCAACCCATGGTATAAACTTGGATATGGAACATGACCTTCATCTTTGTATATCTTTAATTTACAAACTATATTCTCATCTGATTCAATTAAATTAGTGAAGTTTAATAATTGCTTTTTAATAACTCCATTTGGGTCGAGAAAATCATTTAAGCCATATGTTATGAAAATTTTCTTCTTTTTATTTTGTTTGGTTTTTAGCATATCCTTTGTCAGCTTAATGAAATATTCTTCACAGTCTGGAAATCCACCACTACAAGCTATAAATGAATCAAACGATTCGGGACTTGTCAGGAAATAATACATTGTGAAAAGTGCACTTAAAGATTGCCCGCATAACACCTTTTCGTTTGTTGTTCTGAAAGATTTATTAATATGAGAAATTAATTCACTTTTAATAAATTTTTTGAAATTTTCAGCACCCGGCTCTGATTTAAAAAAACTTGTATTTGTGGGCATCATATCTCTGGTCCTATCTGTATTTTCAATCATAACAACGATCATATCAGGCATTATCTCTTCCATATATGCCAAACGATTAATTACACCAACCGTTTCGACAAATAAATTCAAATCCCCATCAAGCCGGTAAATTACGGGGTAAGATTTATCAGACTTATAATAATCTTTTGGGAGTTTGATTATAAATTTTCTGTTTTCATTCAATACTTTAGACTCAATTGAATCTCGAAACCCAATGTTAATGTCTTGTCCGAATAAAATTGTCGTTGATAAAAACAATAATGTTAAAAGTAGCGTGGTTTTCATGTTAATGTTTTTTTTGTTTATTATAATTGCACTGTTTGTCATCTAAATAGCAAGTAACCGGTGGCAATATGTAATTTTGGACTTTTTGAAATTCCAACCTTTAAATTTACTAGTGTTATGTCAATGCTAAAATGTCGCAAAAAGAACTTTTTAGCGGTTCTAAACCGCTAAAAAGT
Organism: Bacteroidota bacterium; assembly: GCA_039714415.1. Classification (GTDB taxonomy): domain Bacteria; phylum Bacteroidota; class Bacteroidia; order Bacteroidales; family NBLH01; genus NBLH01. The sequence continues at coordinate 3,546 of JBDLJL010000261.1, read as the reverse complement.
TAAGCTTATTTACCGTCAAATTACATTTGACTTGACACTAGGCTGTTTATTTATATCCATAATCTTCAATTTAACTACTATTTGCCAATGATTTATACGCTTTTTGCTGCTGTAAATCTCATTTTAGCTTTTGTTAACAAATTATCATTTTTATTACCACAATAAATACCCTAATATATTATCAAAAACATTCATTATACTATGTGCAATTATTCCAGGAAATATTGAACCTGTTTTAATTCTTAACCAACTTAAGCCGAGCCCGGCAAAAAATGTCATAAGAAATGCTTTTAATCCTTCTGCAAAACTTTCTACATGTAGTAGATGAGCAATTCCAAAAAGCATCGCCAGTATGGTTATAATTAGCCAGGTTTTAGCGTTTGAAAAACCGGCTTGTTTAGCATAGTATAATAAAAAACCAAGTACAGCACCTCTTAAACCAATTTCTTCTGCAATGCTAGGCATTGTAAGCTCAAATAGGAAATATTCAAGCCCACGGTTGAAATTTGGATCGCTTGATAATATTTGATTAGTAAAATTCCACAAAGCAATTGCAACACCAATAATAATTGTGTATTTCAACCAATTTTTATGTTTTGGTTTTTCTAATGCCAATAATTGTTTGGGTGATTTGAAAAAGAAAGCTAAAAGAAGTATTACTGTAATACTAACGATATCCTGACCCCATCCCATCTCTAAATCCAATTTCAATATTTTCTGTAATTCCGAGCCAAGAATAAGCGCACAGAAGAAAATAATGAAGAATATAACTGCAAAAATCAAAGGATTCTTTCTTTCTTCAGTCAGTAATTTAATACCGATGAAATTATTAATGTCCATAATTAAATTTAGTGTGTTTTTCATATCAATGTTTGTTATCTAAATGACAGGTAATGGTTTAAAATAGGGCGTTTAGCATTTCAACGCTCCAAATTTTCAATTTACTACTATATTTCCTTATTGCTATAATCTTCATTCCTAGTATTATCTGCCAAATGCACTATGTTTTTTGTTGGGCGGTAGTTATTCTATTTTTCTTCTTTAGGTAAATTAGTCCAAAAAACATTTATTATTTTCCACTCATTATTATATTTCCCAATATGTAAATAGTCTATAAAGCCATATTGATTTGTTGATACTTTGACGGTAGCGGCATTTCCCACAATATCATATATTTCAACAATCGATTCAATAGGTCCTTCCGGGTTTGCAGCATGTCTATTAGTATTGTTTGCCGTTCTCATAATCATGTATGATGCACCAAGGTTTATAATAAACTCAGTCCCGTCTTTTGTCTTCTGAATGCTTCTTTTAACTAATTCGGGATGCAATGCTTTTTTCATCCTTTTTGCATCTTTATAGAAATACCCTTCAATATAATTCAAAGCTGTTTCTTTAATAGCGATAGTGTCTTTTGCTGATTGTGCTGATAAACACAAAGTAGTTAGCAAGAAGATAACTGAAAATAAACTTGATTTTAATAATTTCATAATCTAAATATTTTTAGTGTTAAAACTCTATTTTATAACTTATCACAGGAACCATTATAGTCTGACTTGTATTTTCAATTTTATTCTCTTTTATATTGTATTGATACATATAATTAGAAGGTGTTCCCGTTAAGTTCTTAACTTGCACTGTCCAAATACTTGAATGTTTCTTTTTATTTATTCGATAACTTATCGTTAAATCGAGGAAGAAATCTGCGGGGTTTTGTTCTACATAAGGATTGCTCCAATCAAAATATATTTCTTCTTCCTGATAAGATAATTCCTCATCAACAGGAACAATTCTATGCCCACCCATTAACGAGATCCTGCCATTGATTCCCAAAACTCTTGTTTTACCTTGTTTCTTGTCAAAAACAAACTCTTTTCCCCCAAGAAAAGTAAATACGTAGTTTTTATTAAATCGTGAATTATATGTTTTCCCATTGCCCCCGGTATATTTAGCATCGAAAAACGAAGCAGTCAATAAATAATAGTAGTTGTCTTTTAAAAACCTTTCTAAAGTAAAATCAACACCAATGTTTGTTCCTGTTCCTTCGTTTACAAGTACTTTGTCGAATGTATATTCTTGTTCATAATTTATCATAGACCAGGTACTGTCGGCAATAACTGGAATATTATACAGATATTGATAATATGGCTCAATCTTAATTCTGAGATTTGATGTAATAAAATAATCGTATCCAATCACAAAATGATGAGCTTTAGAGAAAGCTAAACCTTCATTTGGCAATACAGTCTCATCCAGACTTTCTGTTTGATACATATACACTTTAAGCGGTTCTAACTGACTATGGTTTCCATAACCAAAACTTAAAATGTTTTTCTGGTTTATTTTATATTTTAGCCCTAAGCGAGGCTCTATTGAATATTCTTTATTTAGCATAAAGTATTGGGTATGAACACCAATATTTACAAGTAATTTAGAGCTAATATCATATTTTGATTGTGTATAAGCTTGGAAGAGATAACTACTACCTTTGGAGTTACTGTAATCTATCATTTCTCCCTGATATCTCCCTTTTGTTTGTGAGTTATAAAAAATGTTATTAAGAATTACACCTGTTCTGTTTGTGTGTTTCTTGCTAAATTTATTATTTATAAATGTCGAAAATGTGTATTTGCTTGTTGTGTTATTGATATAAACGCTATCTCGTAAAACAAGATTATCATTCATCCTTTTTATATCCCAGGAAGAATTATTTGTAGAAGCTACAATAGACGAGTGTATATATGCCGATTTACTTATTATCTTTTTATAATTAAGCCCGGCAGCTCCCATATTGGTGGTTAAATCGTATTGAACCCTATCCCAATTATAAATCCATTGAGTTGTATCATCGGTAACAGGTTCTGAGTTTTTATCGTTTCCTCCTATACCCCAAAGTGATATTACCCCGCCTTTTTTCAAAGGAAAATTAAATTTAAAACTCAAATCCTGATATTCAGGGATTTGTTCAGAAGGGATAAAGTCTTTTATTAGACCAAAAGTAGAGTATCTGTAATTAATTAAATATGATGCTCTTTTTCCTTTTATAAAAGGCCCTTCGGCAGCAAAGTCAATTCCCATAACACCTGCCTGAAAAGCATACTCCCTTTTTTCATCATTTCCGTTTCGTAGTTTAATATCGAAAACACCTGCAAGGGCATTGCCATATTCGGAAGGAAATGCTCCAGTAAAAAAATCAGAATTTGCCAATAAATGATTACTAAACAATGTAGTAAAACCGCCACCCGCTACATTAGCGCCTGAAAAATGATTAGGGCTAGGAATATCTACACCCTCTAAACGCCACGATACTCCTTTGGGCGAATTACCACGTATAATAATTGAATTGTCCTGAATATTACCAACGGCAACACCTGCAAAAGCAGAAGCCATACGTGCAGGGTCGTCCATTCCACCTGCATAACGGCGTGTTTCTTCAGCAGAAAAAGTTCTGGCACTTATTGTTGCCATTGAATTGATGGTTCCTGTTTTGTCTTTATAAGCTTTTACCTTAACAGCATCTAATAAAAATGCATCTTCTTGTAATTG
>JBDLJL010000260.1:0-5500 GCA_039714415.1 Bacteroidota bacterium | reverse complement strand
ACACCCCCATACAAACACAAAGAATACACAATAAAATCATTAAAAGCAGGTAAACCTGTTTATGTTGAAAAACCAATGGCATTGAACTATAGTGAAGCCCAGGAAATGGTAAATGTCAGCAAAAAAACAGGCGTTCCACTTTTTGTAGCGTATTACCGCAGGTGGTTTCCTTATTTTCTGAAAATTAAAAAAATACTTGAAAGTGAAACAATTGGTAATGTTTTGAGTGTAAACCTATCAAACATTTTACCTGCCCGAAAAGAAGATTTTGACTTAAATAAACCGCCTTGGCATTTAATCCCGAAAATATCAGGTGGTGGTTACTTTTTTGATCTGGCTTGTCATCAGTTAGATATACTAGACTTTTTATTGGGCCCTATTGAAAATGTTTCAGGTGAATATACAAATCGTGCAGGATATTATTGGGCTGAAGATACACTTACTGCAAATTTAAAATTTGAATCCAGTGTATTGGCAGCTTGTGTATGGTCGTATGTTGGTAATAAAGACAATCCCATTGACCGAATTGAAATATACGGTACAAAAGGAATGATTACTTTTTCCATTTCCAGCAATATCCCTATTCAAATTAAAGTTGGGAAAAAAGAAGAAGTTTTGCGTTTTAAAAAGCCAAAACATGTTGAACAACCTATGATTGAAAAAGTTGTTGAAAGCCTGCTTGGGAAAAACTCATATTCAAGCAATATGGAATCAGCATCAAGAACAAGTATGGTAATGGACAAGATAATGATATAATTACGGTAAAATACGTATCTTTATGCAAAATAAAAACATGCAAAAAACTTTTAGGCTTATCCTTTTGTTCATTCAGTTAATTCTTGTTGGATGTGGTTCCAGTAATCAACTGCGTCGGAAAACAGTACTTAATGAGAATTCAGGCTTTCCTGTACGGGTAATGACAGATTCCCTGTTTAACAGTAAGCAAACAATATGTACATTTTCCTTGCATAAAGAGTCACTGAACAAAAGTTATACTATTGAAATTGCTTACAATGAAGTTGACTTAATAAAAACAAGTCAATTAGCCGATAATAATGGCGCCATTGCTGCAATAAACGGAAGCTTTTTCAATATGGATGAGGGCGGAAGTGTTACGTATATTGAAATAAATGATTCAGTTATTAGCAAAACCCGGGATCATGAATTAAAATGGGGCGTGGCAGATACTGTAATAAATGGTGCAATTATTCTTACAAAAGAAAATAAACTCAAAATAGAGTCTGCAAATACAGATAATTTTTACAAAGAATCAAGAAGGGAAACTTTTGTACTGATATCAGGACCTTTGCTGATCAGCAATTCTAAACTTCAGAAATTACCAGATTATCATTTTACCAATAAGCGTCATCCCAGGACTTGTTTAGGGATTACAAAAGACTCAATAATATTTGTTACTATTGACGGAAGGTCTAAACAAGCTGAAGGCATGAACCTTTATGAAGCACAAAAATATATGCACGATTTGGGTTGCATTGATGCAATTAACCTTGATGGTGGAGGATCCACAACAATATGGACAAAAAATAAAGGAGTTGTAAATAACCCCAGCAGTATAAAAGGAGAACGGAAAGTAGCAAATGCTTTGCTAATATTAAAATCAAACACCCACAACAATAATTAGTGCTTGTTTATTATAGTCAACACTTTTCGAAAATAGTCAGGGTTTAACTTTGCTAAAATAAACCAATTGCCTTTGGGAAACAAAATAGCTTTAGGCATCTGATGCAAGTTTCGGGTTACAGGCTACAGGACAATTCGTACGTTCAACTTGTAACTCGTAACTCGTATCCCAGAACCCGAAACAAAATGTTTTAGGAACACAAAACTATCCTGGTATTTACTTGGCATATTCCTCTACCTGCCTGAAAACACGCATAAAGTTTCCACCCCATATTTTTTCAATATCATTTTTAGAATAACCACGTTTAACCAATTCATAAGTTAAATTACCAGCTTCACTAATATCAAAAAAACCATCTATTCCACCACCGCCATCAAAATCAGTTCCCACACCAACATGATCTATTCCTGCAACTTTTACCATATGATCAATATGATCAACAGCACCGGAAATATTTGCCGGCAAAGAAGGATAATCTATTTGAATTTGTCGCCAGGCCATAGAAGCCTCTGCACGTTTCTCTTTACTTAAATCCTGAAAATTATTAAATTTTTTACTAAGTTTTTTTAATGCCTCTTTCCGTTCCGGGTTTTCAGGTTGTTCCCTAATGTAATCATTTAAGATACAAAGTTGAACTACACCACCATTTTTCGCAATAGTTTTAAGCATTTCATCATCCATATTCCGTGGATGATTACAAATTGCCCTGGCTGATGAATGAGACGCAATTACTGGTGTTTTAGATAATTTAACGGCATCATAAAATGATTTATCCGAAACATGTGAAACATCCACCATTATACCCAAACGGTTCATTTCTTTTATAACCTGCTCACCAAAAGGACTTACACCATCATGTTCTGAGCCATCTTCATCAGTTGACGAATCACAAATATCATTATTCGAGGAATGACAAAGTGTAATATATCTTGCACCCAGATTATAAAATTCTTCAACATTTTTAATATCTGTACCAATAGGATAGCCATTTTCAATGCCAATATAAATAGCCCTTTTCCCGGATTTTCCTATACGATATGCATCATCTGCTGTTAAAGCTAATTCTACCTTCTCCGGATTTTCTTTTATTGACTTATGAATAGCCTCAAATATTTCTAGCGCATTCTCCTTGGCTTTCTTATTTGAATCATCATCCCGTTTCCCTTGACCAAGGAATACTGCAAAAAAAGAAGCATCCAGTCCTCCTTCTTTCATTCTGGGAAAATCAACTTTTGTCCCCGTTTTTCGCGCATTATTTCTCACACCCAAATCAATACCACGAGAAACAATATTTAGTGGAGTGTCACAATGCGAATCTACTGTTAACACCTTTCTATGAATCTTTTCAACACGTTTTTTCAGCTTATTATCTTCATTTATATAATATAAAGGACTTTTTAAACCTGCAGTTGCCGATATTCCAATAGCAGAAATTGCAGTAGTAGCTATAAATTTTCTTCTTGATTGCATCACTTTTTTTAGCAAATTTATAATTTTGCATCAATTAAACGATAAAACTATGATAGAAAATTATAAAGCTTTGGTAGAAAAAGCGTGGAATGATAATGCATTACTGAAAAATTCAAACACACAGAATGCTATTCATCAGGTAATTGAGTTAATGGATAAAGGCGAATTACGGGTTGCTGAACCCATTGAAAATGGCTGGAAGGTAAATGAATGGATTAAAAAAGCAACCATACTTTATTTTCCCATTCAAAGAATGGAAGTAATGGAAGCCGGTGTTCTGGAATTTCATGATAAAATGAAGTTGAAAACCGGTTACCAAGAGCTGGGAATAAGAGTAGTCCCCCATGCGGTTGCCCGATATGGTGCCTATATTTCGAAAGGGGTTATTATGATGCCCTCATATGTGAATATTGGTGCTTATGTTGATGAGGGAACCATGGTAGATACCTGGGCAACAGTAGGTTCCTGTGCCCAGATTGGTAAAAATGTTCATTTGAGTGGAGGCGTTGGTATCGGAGGTGTTTTAGAACCGGTACAAGCTGCACCGGTAATAATAGAGGATGATTGTTTTATAGGCTCACGCTGTATTATTGTGGAAGGTGTAAAAGTTGAGAAAGAAGCCGTTTTAGGTGCTAATGTAGTACTTACTAAATCTACCAAAATAATTGATGTTTCAGGTAATGAACCTGTTGAATACAGGGGAACAGTACCGGCAAGATCAGTAGTAATACCCGGAACCATAAAAAAAGAATTCCCTGCCGGTGAGTTTCAGGTTCCCGCTGCATTAATTATCGGAAAACGAAAACCATCTACCAATCTTAAAACTTCATTGAACGATGCATTAAGAGAATATAACGTTGCTGTATAAAAGGTATGAAAATTGTATGAGTTTGATTTAAGGTTTACGAGTTGCGGGTTACAAAGTGCGAGTTACAGGTTGCGAGTAAAGAACCTGCAACCCGTAACATACGATAAATTCACTTTTAATTCCTGATAATCTGAATGTTTAAGAAAAATATATTAGTTATTCAAACGGCATTTATTGGTGATGCTATACTTGCAACATCTGTACTTGAAAAGTTACAAGAGAAGTTTCCTACAGCCAAAATTGACTTTTTAATTCGTAAGGGTAATGAGTCTTTATTTGATGGTCATCCGTTTATAAACCATCTATATGTTTGGGATAAAAAAGGGGGCAAATACAAAGCTTTGTTAAAAATCATTAAAGAGGTTAGGAAAGAAAACTATCTGTACCTGATTAATTTACAGCGGTTTTTATCTACCGGAATTATTACTGCACTGTCAGGGGCAGGAAAAAAATATGGATTTGCAAAAAACCCATTATCATTCAGTTTTGATAAAAAATTTCCTCATGAAATTGATAATGGAAAACACGAGGTAGAACGAAACCATTTATTGATAAAAGCAATTACAGATAAAACTCCCGTAGCACCAAGGTTATATCCTTCAAAAGAGCACTTTAATAAAGTCAGCAAACATAAAAAAGCACCATTTGTGTGTATATCACCGGCATCTGTTTGGTTTACCAAACAATTTCCTTCTGAAAAATGGCTTGAACTAATAAAAAATCTGGAAAATAAGTATAAAATATACCTTTTAGGTGGGCCTGGTGATAAACAGTTATGTGAAGATTTAAGGGTAAAAGCAGAAAGTCCGAAAACCTTTAATCTGGCTGGAAAACTGAACCTGCTTGAATCGGCAGCATTAATGAAAGATGCCGTTATGAACTACTCGAACGATTCAGCCCCTCTACATCTGGCATCGGCAATGAATGCACCGGTAACTGCTGTTTTTTGCTCAACCATTCCCGGTTTTGGTTTTGGGCCCTTATCAGATAAATCATATATTGCTGAAACAAGTGAAAAACTTAAATGCCGGCCTTGTGGTTTGCATGGAAAAAAGACTTGTCCTGAAGGGCATTTTAAATGCGCTACAGAAATTAAGATTGAGGATTTGTTGTTTGAGTAATGTTTTTTTAATAAAACTAATAGATGAAAAACCTAAAACTTGCTTTCGTTGTACTTTTATTGATAGAATTAAAAATCACACTTGCTCAGGACTGGGCAAATTTAAACCATTATAAAACTCAAAATGCAAAAATGGAATTACCAGAATCAGGTGAAAACAGGGTTGTATTTATGGGTAACTCGATTACAGAAGGCTGGAGCCAGATCTGTCCTGAATTTTTCAATACCGGGAATTTCATCAACCGGGGTATTAGTGGCCAAACTACATCTCAAATGTTAATCAGGTTTAGACCAGACGTAATAAACTTAAAGCCCGCCGTAGTTGTTATTTTAGCAGGCACAAATGATATTGCAGGTAATACAGGTCCAACAACCCTTCAAGAAATATTTGGCAATATTA
>JBDLJL010000259.1:0-5506 GCA_039714415.1 Bacteroidota bacterium | reverse complement strand
ATTGCAGGTGTAATCATAATAGGGTCACTTAAAGGGTTTTTCGAAAGTAGTTTAAAGTCTTTTCCTGCTTGCACAATATAAACAAATCCATCACGACTAGTGAGATATATTTTTCCATCGGAAGCAACCGGTGAGGCTATAAAGCTTGTTCCTCTGGTCAGTGTTTCTTTATAGATTTGTTCACCCGTTTTAGCATTGTAACATGTTAAACTTCCATTCCATCTCAAATTGTACAAATAATCATCGTAAATTAACATAGTATTCATATATGCACCGCCTTTTGGAAAGCTCCATGCAACAAAATCATTAGCTGTTTCATCTTTTTTTAATGTAATATCTCCTTTTGCATCTGTTTTTATTGCTAAAATTGGTGAACTTTTTCCATGGGCACTATTAAAGTAAATCATATCATGCCCAATTATTGGCGTTGGGACGGGAATGTCACCACCACCTGACATTTTCCAAATTTCCTCACCTGTTTTGAAATCATAGGCTCCCCGGTGCTTAAAGCCATTCAAAACAACACGGGTTTTTCCATTATCTTCATATATATTTGGTGTGCACCATCCGGGATATTCATCACGGTTTTTTTTCCAAAGTTCTTTACCGGATTTTATATCAAATGCCGCGATAAAAGAATTTTCATAAACATCGCATTGAATAATGACCACGCCATTATGAATAATTGGTGAGCTGGCAAATTCCCATTCTGCAGATTCTACAGCAAAAAATACTGATTTAAGTTTGCCAAAATTCTTTTTCCAAATGAGTTTCCCATCCATATCATAACAATATAAACCCTCTGAACCAAAGAATGTTACTACATATTCACCATTTGTAGCTACGGTAGAATTGGCATGAGTCGATATCGGATGCCGCTTAATCATAGGTATCCCTGTATAGGACGTCTTTTCCCATATTTTCTTCCCTGTACTTTTATTAAAACAATAAATTTTCCAGTCATGTTCTGAATTATCTTCAACAGATTCAATACTACCTGAAAATTTAGCATTATACCCACTTGTATCTAATTTGCTGATTGCGGTTGTTATAAAAAGCTTATCGCCCCAAATTACCGGACATGAAAGGCCCATCCCGGGAATTTCAGTTTTCCATTTAACATTTTGTGATTTTTCAACATTCCAGGAATCTGGTAAATTCGCATTGTCAAGTACACCACTGGCATAATACCCTCTAAATCCTGACCATTGTCTTTCAGGTTTTAGGTTTTGTGATTTTATTTGGTTTAAGGAGAGAAAAAAGAAAGCTAAAATGAATGTCCAAAGTTTAAGTTGCATAGTGCTTAAGTTTTAGAATTGGTTTGAGTAAACTTACGGAATTTTTGGTATTTCTCCATAAAATGAGTGTACAAATAATTTTAGCCATTGTTGTATGGTTCCAATACTGCTACCATACGGCTCTATGTAAATCATTTCACGGGTTAGGATCAAATACAGAAAGAGGGCGGTAAATTATACCGTCCTCTTTTTTAATACTTTAACTAAAAAATCGTTGTTTTGCTATTTTAACACTTCGTTAAATTTTTGTTTCGCACAAAGCCGCAAAATCACAAAGCCTTGATTACTAATCTATTAAACAATACTGCTAATGATTTTTAATAATCTGACATATAGGTGTTTATGGAAATTTACCGAACTATTGCTATTTAGTACTTGTACTAAAATTCACTGTTTTTTTGTAAAAACTATTTAGAATTGATTTGTTTCAACAGTTCCTCACATGCCTTTTTTAATTGCTCATCAACACCTTTTGCCTTGTGATCGGGTGAATTATCAATATCGATATCAGGTCTTGCCGGCTCTTTATCCATATTCATATCATTAGCTTTAACAAACCAACCCCTGAAAGGCATTCTAACAAATGAGCCATCCAAAAGACCAACACCACTTGTTGAAATTACAGCACCAAAAGTCGGTTTCCCTACTAAAGTGCCAATACCAAGATTTTTATAGGCATGTGAAAATATCTCAGCATTTGAATAGCTGGCTGCATTACAAATGGCTATTGATGGCTTATTCCATGCAAAGAATGGTAACCGTTCTGCAAATGGATAATAATTCCTGTATTTTTTATTATTCGACAGACTGTTTTCAGCACCACGCGGGATAGTATAGGCATGTTGTTTCACATTTAAAATCGCCATTAAATAATCAGTAGTCCAGCCCCCGCCATTATATCTGACATCAATAACAATAGCTTCTTTACCATGTCCGGCAGCAGTCAGTTCTCTTTCAAAACGTTCAAAACTGTTCATGTCCATACCACGAATATGAAGGTATCCCAGCTTGCCCCCGGAGTATTGATCTGTAAGTTTTCGCCTGTCTTTTACCCACTCATCATACAGTTCGTTTCTTAAACTATTTATGGGTCGAATTATTACTTCTCTCTGCACTCCCTTTTTATCCTTTACTTGCAATACGATTTTTTCATTAGCAGTATTTGCCAGTTGTGACCAAAAGTTAATTTTTTCTGTTACAAAATTTCCGTTAACTGCCATGATAATATCACCTTTATTGAGCTTACTGGAAATTTTATCAGCTGGTGAATCAGGAATTACCCGTGTAACTTCAACCCCGGATGGAAGAGCGTTAATATCAATTCCAAGTAATCCGGTTTTTTCAGATTGTGTTTTTTCACGATCACGTCCATACAAACCCATATGGCTGGCATTAAGCTGACCAAGCATAGTATTGAACATGTACATAAAGTCAGTTTTTGTAGAAGCCTTCATACAATAAGGTTTAAACTTTAATTTTAAGCTATCCCAGTTTTGTCCATGGAATTCCGGATCGTAGAAACCATCCTTTAAAGCTCGCCAGGCTTCTTCAAATACCTGTTCTAATTCAGCCTTATAATCAATTTTCATTTTAGCAGATACAGGGAGGTTTTCCATTTCTTTTCCATTGGTACTAACCCTTGACAACTTTCCTTTCAGGTTCATATATACAAATTTCCCGGCATTATCCATTTTTACTCCACGTGGATTAACACCACCTTTTGTTACTTCTTTTAATTCTTTTCCATCCCACTTAATTTTAAATAAATCACCGCCTTTGTTCCCGGGAGCCATTGATGAAAAATAAAAGCTTTTACCATCTTTCGAAATAGCTAAATTACCTTCATCACCGGAAAGTGATGTCAGCTGCACCAATCGTTCATGAATATTCTCAAAATCAATTTGAATGGGTTTGACTTTATCTTCTTTTTCTTTCCCTTTCTTTTTTCTTTTAGATTTATCATCTTTTTTTACTTCCGGTTTCTTTGGTTCTTCTTTATCCTCTTCTTCCTCCCAGTCCTGACTGGTTTTCTGACTATCTTCCTTTTTTAGCCACACAAACCAAATATCATTATCGCTGTTGTTCCTGGCAGAAATAAATCCAAGTTTTGAACCATCTGCGCTCCATTCTGGTGCATAATCTCCTCTTGGATGCATACTGACATTTACCGGATTTTGGCTACCATCAGCCGCATGGATATAAATTTCAGAATTAAAATTTAAATCATGTTTGGAATAAGCCAGCCATTTACTATCCGGGCTCCACCGAATATTAGCAGGTGCGCTCCAATCATCAATCAAAATTTTCTCACTGCTGATTAAGCCGTTTTTGTCAATATTAGCAACAATAAACTTCATTTTACCAAAATTTCCACCCCTAATAAATGAAATCTTTTTTCCGTCGGGTGATATTTTTGCATAACGTTCATCTTCAGTACTTTTTGTGAGCTGAATTACCTGGTGCTTTAATGTTTTAATCAAATTCGTTTGATGGGTATCTGAAGATTTCACCATATACAGATTATATTTGCCATCACGGTCAGATGAGAAAATTAGAGATGAATCATTTAACCAGGAAATATTTTTTTCTCTTTGTGGAGAATTTGAAAGATTTTTAGTAAGACTTTTCTTTTTATCGTTTTCAGTTATAAAGATATCACCATGGATTACGAATGCTGAATACTTTCCATTTGGGGAAACTTCGTATTCACCAATTTCATTTGAGTAAGTTTTTGTTTCATAAGGGTCAAACCTATAGTCGGTAGCTATGTTAATCGTAATTTTTTTAGCTTCCCCATTTTCAGTACTAACTGAATATAGGTTTATATCTTTCTCAAAAACAATTGTTTTATTATCATCACTTACATCAAAAAAACGGATTTGATCAGTCTTTTCATTGGTAATTTGTTTAGGATCAGTCAATAAACTGCCTTTTTCATCAATTTTGATCGAGAAAATATTATATTTTTTATTTCGGGAACTAATAAAATACAGGAGGTTATTTTTTCCCCAAACAGGGTGGTAATCCTGACCTTCAAAATCAGTAAGTTTCTTAAATTCTTTTGATTGTGTATCGAATAACCAGATATTCTTATTGGCTGAACCTTTGTACTGTTCACGTGCAATCCTGCATTCACCTTTCACAAAGGCAACAAATCTTCCATTGGGTGAAATAACAGGTTCGCTTCCAAAAGCATCAAACAGTCTCATTGGTGTTCCGCCTTCTGCTGAAATACTTTGAAGTTCAGATTCCCATTCAACCTGACGATAATTTCGGTTACTTTCAAATATCAAACGATCCGAATTTGACCAGTCTGATAAAATATCACCTGCTGAATGATAAGTAATTCTTTTAGGTACCCCACCTTCCGCATTGATGATAAAAATGTCATTTTGTCCAAAACGGTTACTAGAGAATGCTATTTTTTTACCATCAGGGCTCCATTTCGGGTTGTTTTCATAAGCTTGATGGATGGTTAAACGTATAGCTTTACCACCTTTAACAGGGACAGTCCAGATATCTCCCTGATATGAGAAAGCAATTGTAGTTCCATCCGGGCTTAAAGACGGGAACCTCGCAAATGTTGGGTTATCATTAGCTTTTACTGATATTAAAAGGATTAAGCTGAAAAAAAGTAGGCAGAGTTTCTTCATAATTATAATTTTTTGGTTTTATTTACTAATTATTGGCAATAAGAAAACGTCAATAACTGCGTTACGCAAACCTTGAAAACCTATCATTTACAAAAGTAAACTCAACATTTTCAAGAATTTGCAAGCCTTGTCCTTGACACTTTCTTAAAAGTCACATAAAAAATATGGTATTTTCTTAGAAATACTAATTAACAGCTAAAAGTAGGAATTTAATCTCAAATTAGGCACATTTTTCTTATTCAGCACTCAACGATTTAATTAAAACCCCTTTCATGGCTATTCGGGCAGGAATGTAAATCCATAGCAGTCCATTTACAAAAACAGCGAAGACCAAAATAAACATAAAAGTGCCCGGGATACTAAATGATGGTGAAAATATCGAGGGAAGTACCCAGATTTTTTAAACTACGCAATATTTAACAGTTCTCTTCCCTAGGCAATGTTTTTAAAATACAATACGAATTGACAATTAATCCTATTTATACACTCACTCAAAAACATATATCAACATTCACATATCTGCATATACTATTAAGCATATTTGATACAACCGTT
>JBDLJL010000258.1:0-5550 GCA_039714415.1 Bacteroidota bacterium | reverse complement strand
AAAATCGGCCGGGCTCTCTGTCCGCTGTGTTGCTGACTGACCATCAAGAGTTTGCGGAAGCTGACTAACAGGTTGTAAGATGCATAAGTTTAATGCGCAAAAATAGAAAGTAGTTTGAATGCTGAGCGGGCATAAACAGAGTTTTCGGAAGTGTAATGCCTTAACAGCATATTACATGATTGCAAAAATACAACTTATGCCCAGTCGAAGTATAGATGAAACAAGCCCCGAAGTAAAATCGGGGCAGGCTATGTTAAAAATAATTACTCACAATCTATTATTACTTTAATTGTGTTCGTGAGCTAAAGGTTATTAACACACACGGCAATGATTATTTTTCATCATGCGGTTCCATCCGACCTTAGAAATAATTAAAAATAAACGGATGAAATAGATTTGAATAAAAATGATAATAAAGACGAAAAAGACCCCCATAATTGCAATAACTTTATATCGTTTTTAAAGCAAATATAAAAAATAACTTTCTGTTGTAAAAGCAAATAGCTTAGAACAACTTTGTGAAGTTGCTCAATATTAGCAACTTGCAAATTATAATCCAAATAATATAATAGTGGCTTGGTGCATTGCACCAAGGACAACGTTACAGGCAATTTTGAGAAAAATTAACAATGTAATAATAAGGTAAATCTAAAATAACACTATTACTTAATAGAGAACAACAATTGAAAACAAATAATTTATTTAGATTATTTTTTACCTTGTGAAAAAATAAATATATATGGATAAAAGAAATAATATTTTTAAACCTATAATTAAATTTATTAAGCACGAGATAAATGCAGGTATTGTATTACTGATAACTACTTTGGCAGCTTTAATTGTGGCAAATAGTCCTGCGGCTGATATTTACTTCAAGATTTTTGAAGAAACACATATAACTTTTGAGTTTGAATTTTGGAAACTTTCAAAACCTGTTTACTATTGGATAAATGATGGTTTAATGGGAATATTCTTTTTTTTAATTGGACTTGAATTAAAAAGAGAAATAAAAATAGGCGAGTTGTCTTCAATAAAAAAAGCCGTATTACCCGGAGTTGCCGCTATCGGCGGAATGCTGGTCCCAGCAATTATTTTCATTGGGTTTAACCATTCCGATACTGTATATATAAATGGATGGGCAATACCAATGGCTACTGATATTGCTTTTGCTCTAGGTATTCTGGCTATTTTGGGAAAAAGAGTTCCCGTTGAATTGAAAATTTTTATTGTTTCTTTGGCAGTTGTAGATGATTTAGGTGCAGTTTTAACCATTGCAGCTTTTTACACCGAAGAAATTTCATTCTTTTACCTGGGAATATCTATTGCTGTATGGTTAGTTTTATTCGCATTAAATAAAGTAGGAGTTCGTTCATTATGGATTTATATTGTAATAGGTATTTTCGGGGTTTGGTACCCGCTTCTTAAATCCGGAGTACACGCTACTGTTGCAGGCGTATTAGTTGCATTTACAATTCCGCTTACTCGAAAATATAAAACAGAAAGGTTTGTGCAGGATATAAATCAAAAACTTATTCAGTTTAAAAAATATTGTAGAAAAGATAATACTTTGTTAAGCCAAGAACAATACGATAGTGTAGATGATATTAAGGAATATTGTAGCCAAGTCAGCTCACCACTTCAAAATCTTGAACATGCTTTGCATAATGTTACTTTTTATTTTATTATGCCACTTTTTGCATTTGCTAATACCGGAATACGCTTTGAAGATTTTGATTTTAATCTATTTATTTCAAACACATTACCATTAGGAATATTTTTTGGATTAATAGTAGGAAAAGCACTGGGAATTTCTCTGTTCGTATTTATTTTTCACAAACTAAGGTTTGTAATATTACCGAAGGGAATTAATTATCGAATGGTAATCGGAGCTGGATTTTTGGCAGGCATAGGTTTTACGATGTCCATATTTATTGCAGACTTGGCTTTTCATAATAATGAAATGATAATAATAAGCAAAGTTTCGATACTTGCAGCATCTTTGATTGCCGGGCTGATAGGATATTTTATCTTGAGAAATAATAAAAAAAGCAATGAAAGCCTGTAACATTTGCTTGGATTTCACAGGCTTACAGTCTGCAAGAAATGAACATTGATGCTAAATTTAAACAACAAATAAGAAATTAGCATTCTGCGGTAAGTCGCCTGCGAAAACCAAGCAGTTGCCGTTAAGGGCAAGAAAAATTAAGAAATGAAACAAAAAATTATTTTGATAATATCTGTTTTTTCATCTCTGATTTGTTATTCACAAACAGACAAGTTTGATGATTATTCAACGATGGTAGACTTTTTACAGAAATATAATCAGGATACAATAGTTTTGCCTATTATTTTAGATAATATCAACAATTCGTACGATAAAAATAATTGGTTTACAGCGTTTCAGGATAGCTTGATAGTGAAAATTTCAGACGAACAAGTTGGTTTTGATAAAATCGAGCTGACTATTTCAAATCCATTTTCGGAAAATCTACTACCACTTTCATTTTCTTTAATTTATGACAATAATCTCATTACGTTATTTGAACCCGGAAAATTTCAATGTTTAAAAATTCCTGAAATGGAAAGAAATTTAGAATTTGAAAGCATTTTAAATAAAAGAAAATTTGATTATTGCATATTGATTGATAACAAATTGGTTGCATCTCGTAGAAACAGATATTTTGAACTTGATAGTAAAAAACAAAAATGGAAAAGATATAAAGGGAAAAAATATGTTAAGAAAACACCGAAATTATTTGAAAATGAAAAAATTATTTCCTTTGCCGTATGTCATGGTGAATTTGGTGGACAAATTTTTTTCATAGATAAAGTTACACATAATATCTATACAGTTCCATCGACATGTGCTACATCAGTAATTGAGAAAGAAAATAAATATATTGTAACATCTTCTCTTGGACACATGATGGGTTGGGCTTCAATATTTTCGTTTTCTAATCCAAATGAACTAATAGAATTTAATGGAAAAATTAGAAAAACATTAAAAAATGGAGTTTGTTACGAAGATTTGCGTCCATCAAACATAAAAACAGAATTAGATACAATCTTTGATAAATATAGCTTACAAGTATTTTCTACTTTCGATTGGGATAATAAACTTTTAAGCATAGTTAATTGGAAAGAGATTACTTTCTTAGCGGAATGCAAAGGAAACGAGATAAATATTGTTAATCCATTATTTAGTAATGGAATTTATACACATGACCCGATTACAACACAATACAATGAAGAATGTGTTTTAGTAAATATGGATTTTTATGGAATTGGTATTGAAAAAGAAGTTACTTGTATATTATTTTATCAAGATAAGCTAATTAAAATCAATTGGACAGATGAAGTAGTCGAAAATGAAAAATTAAGAGATTAAAATGATAATGCCCTTAACAGCAGTTTGGACGTCAGTCTGGCAGGTAGCTTGTTCCGTTTCGTGGGCTTCGCCCACTTCACTACACAAGCCACCAAAGCCGCCTGCACAATAGCTGTTTTCTTTAAACCCAATTTATAGCAAAGCCAAACATCAATTTTGAAAAAGAAATCTGAGATGCTGCGAACGAATTAAGTGTTACCTAAGAACAAAATAAAAACTACCCATTACCTTTGGTGTTTTAAAATACCTGAGCGAGTGCTATAATGGTGTCCATGAGGAAATTAAAGTGCTGCTGAATGAGGCGGAAATACACTATGTGTTGGAAGACTGGAGGTAACAAAAACAATATGGTAGTAGAACCTTCATAATAATGATAGCTTTTTTTTACTTTTACATGCAAAATTGACAACAGTTAAAAAAACAGAATAATAATAAATGACCAACGAACAATTAAAAGTACTTGATGATAAATTGTGGGACTCGGCAAATGCATTGCGAGCCTACGGAGGAATAAAAGCAGCAGATTATGCAGTACCCGTTTTAGGACTAATTTTCTTAAAATTTGCTGACAATAAATATAGTAATTTTGAATCGCAAATATTAGCCGAGTATAAAAAAGATAAAGGCAGCCGAATGGAACGAACGGTAGAGGAAATCGCATTAGCTACATGCGGTTTTTATTTACCTGAAAATGCTCGTTTTGATTATTTGCTTAATTTGCCTGGTGATAAAAAGATGTCTGAAGCATTGCGTGATGCAATGAAAGGTATAGAAAAATATCAGGATGCAAAATTCCAGGATGTACTACCCTCAGAAGCTTATTTTGAAATTGAAAAGAAAAAAGACGATATCCTGCCTCAATTGCTCAGAACTTTTTCGGATATTCCTAAAGATGCAACAGGTGATGTATTTGGTAAAATATACGAATACTTCCTTGGTAAATTTGCAATGAGCGAAGGACAGAAAGGTGGGGAATTCTTTACGCCTACTTCTGTGGTACGTTTTATTGTTGAGGTAATTGAACCATACAAAGGCAAACTCTTTGACCCGGCATGTGGTTCGGGTGGTATGTTTGTACAATCTGCCACTTTTATAAGAAATGCCAATCACGATATAAACGATATTTACGTCCATGGTCAGGAATATATGGGCGAAACCGTTCGCCTGGCTAAAATGAACCTTTTGGTAAACAACCTGCGGGGTGAAATTTCCGAAGTAAATTCTTATGAAAGCGACCCATACGATAGTTTTGAAAAGTTCGACTATGTAATGGCCAATCCGCCTTTTAATGTAAAGTCGGTTAAAGAAAGCACGGTGAAAAACGACCAACGTTTTTATCATTATGGCCTACCAAAAAATAAAGGTAAAAAGGACGATAAAATTTCGGATGCCAATTACCTGTGGATTTCCTTATTTGCCACTTCTTTAAATAAAAAAGGACGGGCAGGTTTTGTAATGGCAAACTCAGCTTCGGATGCACGAAATGCAGAATACGAAATACGTAAGAAAATTGTGGACAGTGGCATAGTTGACTGTATGGTAAGCATGCCTTCAAATATGTTTTTAACGGTAACATTGCCGGCTACTCTTTGGTTTTTTGATAAGCAAAAAGTAAATACCGACCGCAAAAATAAAATTTTGTTTTTAGATGCCCGTAATGTTTATCATCAAATTGACCGTGCCCACCGTGAATGGACAGAAGAAAACCAGCAGAACCTTGCCGTTATTGTACGTTTATATCGTGGTGAAAATGAGCGTTTTCTTGAATTGGTCAACAATTATATTTTAAAAGCAGATAATAGCCTTAAAGAGATACCCCCAACAAGGGATACACTAAAAGAAGAATTAAAAAACATTTACCAGGGATTAAAAACTTATAAGCAAACCCTTCGACAAGCTCAGGGTACAAAATTAACAGCAAACAAAAAAGAGAAACTGGAAAAAGCAGGTTTCTTTAACAAATTAAATGATTTTACCTGGACAGAAACAAAGCAAAATGAAGATGCTAAAACCGAATTATCAAATAGTTTAAACCAAACAACACAAGAAAACAAAGAACAACACAAAGTAGCTAAATATTTAGCATGGCAGCTAAAGCAGGAACAAAATAATTTTGAAGCTTTAAAAGCTGATGTAAACGCTTTAAGCGAACTTTGGAAACT
>JBDLJL010000257.1:0-5563 GCA_039714415.1 Bacteroidota bacterium | reverse complement strand
TAGCTAAGAACGATTTTTACAGCTATTCCAATAAGATGAATACCCAACACAATAGAAATTGCTTTTTGATGGCGGTTATATACAGTCCTGATTCTTTTTTGTGTGAAAAAGATAGCTACCAAGCTAAACCATATAATTGTTGTAACCACTAAGATTATACTAATTATAAACATGTTTGTGTTAGATATGTCTGGACCAATTACTAGAGTGAATAAGCTTAAGAAAAATAATGTAAGAATCTTGATGGAAATTCCATCTTATCCTTACGATGATGAATATAAGGGTGTTGGGTTTTCTTTAAAGATTATTAAGAGAGTTGAAGAAGTTTACCGCCGATATTTTTACAAGTATGTTGACAGGATGGTTACTTATTCTACTGTTCATAAAATATTTGGAGTCGATACTATTAAAATAAACAATGGTATTGATATAAAGTCTATCCCGTTAAGGAAGAAACTAAATAAAGGGGCTGATATTCATTTACTTGCAGTGGCTGTAGTAAATGTATGGCACGGTTACGATAGAATATTTGAAGGCTTGAAATCCTATTATAAAAATACTCCTAAAACAAAAGTATATTTGCATATTGTTGGAGATGGTGAAGATGACGAATCTAAAAAGTACAGGTTTTTGGTGAAAAAATATCAGCTTGAAGATTATGTATTATTTTATGGATTTAGAAGTGGTGATGATTTGAATGTAATATTTGATAAGGCAGATTTTGCAGTCGGATCTATTGGAGTGCATCGAATTGGATTGATAAACACTAATCCGATTAAGTTTGGAGAGTATGCTGCCCGAGGTATTCCTTTTTTATATTCAGGTATTTATGACCTTTTTGAAGATCAGCCTTTTATTTATAAGGTTTCTAATGATGAAACTGCTGTTAATATTTCTGATTTAGTAGGTTTTATTAACAGGCATCAATTTAACGGTTCTGATTTAAGAAAATTCGCCGAAGAGAATCTGACCTGGGAAATTCAAATGAAAAAGATAATTGATGAGGTTACTTTGATAACATAGAAGTCAACATTAAACCAGAATGACCAAAACAATTACGGAAAAAGATATTGCGGTAATAGTACCCGTTTATAAAGAACACCCTTTAGCTGAAGAATGGAAGTATTATGGGCATAACAGTCGAATGCTTAAAAGGTATAAACAGATACTTGTTGCACCGGAAGGAATGAATACTGAGGCTTACACCGGGGTAAAAGGAGTAAGTGCTGAATTTTTCCAAAAAAAATTCTTTGAAAATATTGCCGGTTATAATAAACTAATGCTTTCGGAACAGTTTTATAAGCGATTTGTTAAGTATAAATACATCCTAATTTGCCAGACCGATGTATTTATTTTTAAGGATGAATTATTGGATTGGTGCAAAAAAGATTACGATTATATTGGTGCTCCCTGGGTAAATAGAGCATTTTTTCTATTCCAGTATGTATTTGTTAAAATGGGTTTGAGTTATGCACTTCGCATGTTTTTTACCCGTAATCTTTTTAATGCTGTAGGGAACGGGGGATTGTCGTTACGAAAAATTTCTACCTTTATTAATGTTATAAAAAACGATAAAAAGTCGCATAAATGGGAGGCAAACGAAGATTTTTACTGGTCGTTTTTTGCTGAATCTGACGGAAATCCAATAAGCAGACCTACTGCATCAGAAGCCGGTTTATTCTCCATTGAAGTAAATCCGAAGAAGTTGATGAGAAGGCAAAATAATGAACTTCCAATGGGGATTCATGCGTGGGAGCGATATAATCCCGAATTTTGGGAAGGAATAGTAGCTAATGCTCTTAAAAACAATTTGAAATAATATGGCGGTAAAATTATCCATCATAACCATTTCGTATAATGATTCAAAAAACCTTGAAAGAACCATTATTTCTGTAATTAGTCAAACTTATACGGATCTTGAATACATTGTGGTTGACGGTGGTTCAAGCGACGAATCGCCGGAAATAATTAAAAAATATGAAGCAGGTATAAACAAATGGATTAGTGAACCCGACAAAGGTATTTACGATGCCATGAACAAAGGATTAAAAATGGCAACCGGTGATTATATATTGTTTTTAAATGCAGGCGATATTTTCTATAGTCCTGAAACACTCGAAAAGATTCCATTTGAAAAATACCCCAACGCCGATATTCTTTATGGAGAAACATTAAGTATTGATGATAATGGTAATGTACTGGGCTTAAATCCTAAAAAATTACCTCATAATTTACACTGGAAACATTTCAGAAACGGGATGGTAGTTTGTCATCAATCTATACTGGTAAAAAGAACTGTGGCACCAGAATATAATTTAGAGTATAAGCTCTCGTCGGATGTGGAATGGGTATTAAAATGTTTAAAAAAATCTAAGCAGACTGTATTTACAGGTACCATTATTGCCAGGTTCCTTGTAGGAGGAGCTTCTAAAAAACGACATGGCGAAAGCCTTAACGAGCGTTTTAATATAATGAAAAACTACTTTGGTACAGGCCTTACGTTATACAAACATGCCCTTTTTATGATAAATGAGCTTGGTATAAAGCTTGGTTTGAAAAAGCGGTACCGTAAAAATTATTTGGCTTAATAAATTTTCAGTTTAACTTGTTTTTAGCTCTTTTATTTTGTTCCTGTTTCGATAAATCTCATAGGCAATAGCCCCTGTAATTATCAATAGCAAAAGGTAATAAACAATTTGTGCAAAGTTGTTCGATTTGTAATAATATTCAGGATTAAACTTAAATTCAATTTTGTGCTCACCGGCCGGAACCATCATACCCCTTAAAATGTAATTGGCAGGGAACAATGTGCTTTGTTCACCGTCGATGTAAACTTCCCAGTCGGGGAAATATACCTCCGAAAATACAGCTAACTTACTGGCATTTGTTTTGGTTGTGTAAACAAGATAATCAGGAGAATATTCTGTAAGTTTGATTTCTCCAGTGCCACTTCCTGTTTCACCTGTTTTATCTTTATTATCGGTTCTTAAAACCGCTGTTCTGGTTACATCAATTTCGTTTAACGCAAGAATTTCATCATTCGGATTATCTACCCATTTTACCGAATCGACAAACCAGGCGGCTCCCATGGCCCCCGGATTGCGTTGTAATCCGTTTTGATTTATGATGTACTTCGTATTCAGCATGTTTAGCACAGAAATATTCATTTTCCCTATGTGATGCTCAATCATATCCTGATAACGACGTAGTTTTACTGCATGATATCCACCAACAGAATTATGGGCATTCGTTGTAATATTCTCGTTAAAAGGAGACCTGGCAAGGTTAAAAATCCGGTAGTGATTGTATTTATTGGTAGCGTAAGTAATTAATCGTTCTTTTTCTTTTGCATTAGTAGGTTTAAACCGGGTTTTAAGCTCTTCAATTTTTCCCGGTAATTCAGGATTGGCAGCTTGTTCCAGCCTGTATATCTGATGGTCGGTATCGGTTAACTGGTAGGCCTGCTTTACTGCGTTGCCTTTTTTGTGAAAATGATCGAGAGACACATAGCGGCGGCTTGTTCCCCAGAAATCAATTACAGCAAGAGTCAGCACTGTGGCGATTACAACGGTTGCTTTTAGTTTTCCTTTTGCATATGCAAACAGCAAGGCAGTAAGTGCAGCAACAAATAAGAAAGTTCGCCAGAGCTCTGCACGAAATATCCCGATTCTGAAATCAACCAATGCTGCAATAATATTATCCAGCTGATTGCCAACGTTTGGTTGGTTTCGCAACGAGTTAAACTGATTCTGCTCATTATTACTTATGTAATTGTTAAATAACTCGGGCAATGCTATGTTTATAAGTAAAAACAACAGAAATCCAGCAGAAACCAATAAGTATACTGGTTGTTCTTTTTTAAACAGAAATATTTTCTTTCTTTTTTCGAGCAACGATGGTTCGGAATAAACTTTATAAAGTGTAAATATGGCCCACATTCCAACCCAAATGGCTGCCAGTGCAAGTATTGAGACCGGTGTCCTGAACTTGTTGTACATGGGGACATAGTCGATAAAAAGATCGGTAAATGCCGAAAAGTTTCCTCCCATGGAAAGAAAGAAAAATAAGATTACCGGGGCTATTGCTGCAATTTTTAAACGGCCGGGAATAAGGAAAGCCCCTAACACAAATAGAAAAATAAAAATGATGCCAAGATAATTAGGCCCACCACTAAAAGGTTGATTTCCCCAATACTGGTTAAAATTTCCAATAGTTTCGCGGTATTGACGAGGTACTTTTTTTAACAGGTCGCGATCTTGTTTTATCGAACCGGTTGATCCTCCTTTCACATTGGGGGCTATTATCATTATGGCTTCGTCAACTCCGCTGCTCCAGGCATTTATATAATCTTTATCTAATCCTTTATCTGTTTTTACATCTTCTTTTCCAATGGTTAGTTCGCTGCTCCCCCGAATGGAGTAATCGTTGTATTTGTAGTAAGTTAATAATTTTGCAGAATTTGGTGCGATACCCATAATTGCTGCACCAATTAAAACCGCAACTGAAATGGCAAATTGTTTTAACTTCTTTTCTTTCAGGTGAAAATAGAATTCAACTAATCCAAGAATACCAAGCGATATTAAGAAGTAGTAAATCATTTGAATATGCGCCATGTTTATCTGGAAGGCTAAAAAGAAAGAAGTGAGTAAAAATCCCCACAGGTATTTTCGGTTAAAACAAAGTAAAATACCTGCCAGCGTTGGAGGTACTAAAGCAAGGGTGTCAACTTTCATAAAGTGTCCTGCCAGAATAATTATGATGTAATAAGAGGATAATGAAAAAGCGATAGCCCCACCGGCAGAAATAAATGGTTTAATCCCCAACGAAACCAATAAAATGTAAAATCCAATCATGTACCACATTATGGAAGCAACCTCTCGGGGCATTCCCATTCTTCTTGGCCAGTCGTAAATCTTCCTTAATCCTGATGCTCCTTTAAACCTGGAAAAAACCAAATCAGGCATCCCACTAAAAACAGCTTCATTCCATAAAACAGTTTTGTCTTCATATTTTTGAAAATCTTTCTTTTCACGGTTCAATCCATAACTGCCCACAATGTCTTCACCTTGAAGTGATTTCCCTTCCCAGGCAGGGTGAAAATAGGCCGAAGCAATTATTACAAAAGAAAGTATACTGAGAATATGTGGTAAAATGCTTTTTAAAATGGATTTCATATTAATTTGAATTATTTAATTAAGATGCATAAAGATATAAAATCATTGGATTAGCATCATTATAACTCACTAAGTGGGATATTGAATTTTGCGGTTATTTGTTTTCAATTTCAGTATTTAAAATATGAAATTTCCAGATGCCTTTTAATAATCCGTAACCGTAACCAAATACTTGTATGTTAAGCGCCATAATGGAGAGGAATCCGATTTTTAAGCTTTTATACATTTTGTATGATTGAAAAAAAGCAATCAGGCAAATCAGAATAAATCCTAAAGCTACCAACAGCCATAATGGAGCAAATATTACAGGGAACAGAAGTGTTAAAAGAAGAAGAATAAACAATCCGGAAATGAGCATAGCCGGTAAAAGATGAATCGCTTTCAGCATG
>JBDLJL010000256.1:0-5646 GCA_039714415.1 Bacteroidota bacterium | reverse complement strand
TTAATTTTTTTAACTCTGGAACCATAAAAAAATATGATAAACATTAAGGTTGCAAATAAAAAAATAAAGCTAACAGCAAAAATATTTCTCAGTAATTTTTGGTGCTCAAGCTCTGACTCAAGTGAGTATAAATTCTGAAACTCACTAATGGAAGATGTAGTTCTTGTTTTTAGATCTTTAAGAACAGTTGAATCTTTATTTTCCTGAGGTTTCGAAATTTCCTGGGCATTCAATACCACTGAAAAAAAAACCAATAAGATAATTAATAAGGATTTTAAAAGTTTAATCATTGTTTGTCATTTTAATTTTCCCGAAAGTACAAAAATATTTACATTTATATATAAAAAAACCGCTACACAAAATTATGCAGCGGTTAAAATATACTTTATAATCATTATTTTATTAATCCATTGCAAGAATAGTCTTCTTAATAATCCCAACAGCTTCCATGATTTGATCTTCATTAATTACTAATGGTGGCGCAAAACGAATAATATGATCATGAGTTGGTTTGGCCAATAAACCATTATCACGCAAAGCAAGGCAAACATCCCAGGCAGTTTTTCCTGCCATTGGCTTAATAATAACAGCATTTAGCAATCCTTTACCACGTACAAGCTCTATTCTTTCCGAATCAATCTTTTTTAATTCCTCACGGAAAATTTTACCTAAACGTTCCGCGTTTTCTTCAAGTTTTTCATCTTTAACTACTTCCAGAGCAGCCATAGCAACTTTACCAGCAACAGGGTTACCACCAAAAGTAGAACCATGTTCTCCAGGTTTAATACAAAGCATAATATCATCATCGGCCAGTACAGCAGAAACCGGCATGGCACCACCTGAAATCGCTTTTCCAAGAATTAAAATATCAGCATGAACATTTTCATGATCACATGCCAACATTTTTCCTGTTCTGGCAATACCAGTTTGTACTTCATCAGCAATGAAAAGTACATTTTTAGCCTTACACATCTCCGATGCTTTTTTAAGATACCCTTCTTCCGGAACATATACACCAGCTTCCCCTTGTATTGGTTCAACCAAAAATCCAGCAACATTCGGATCTTCCAGTGCTTTTTCCAAAGCTGCCAAATCATTATATGGAATGGTAACAAAACCAGGTGTAAAAGGTCCAAAGCCATTTTTGGCAACAGGATCCGTTGAAAAAGAAACTATGGTAGTTGTACGACCGTGGAAATTATCTTCACAAACAATTATTTTTGCCTGATTTTCAGGTACACCTTTCTTAGTATATGCCCATTTTCTACAAAGTTTAATTGCAGTCTCATCAGCTTCTGCGCCGGTATTCATAGGCAACACTTTGTCGTAACCAAAAAACTTAGTAATGTACTCTTCAAACTCGCCTAAAACATCATTATAAAAAGCACGTGAAGTAAGGGTTAACTTCTTTGCCTGTTCAGTCATCGCTTCAATAATCCTTGGATGGCAATGCCCTTGATTTACAGCCGAATAAGCCGAAAGGAAATCAAAATATTTTTTCCCTTCCACATCCCATACAAAAATACCTTCACCTTTTTCAAGGACAACAGGTAACGGATGGTAGTTATGAGCACCATACTGGTCCTCTCTTTGCATGTAATCTTGCGAAGTCATAACATCTTTCATTTTAAGTGTTTAACAATAGTTTTGCTTTGAAATTGCCTGCATTTTAATAGTCAGGTAAATAAAATGCAATCTTAGAACAAGTTTTTGTCATTTCAAAATAAACCCAACTGTTATTAGACTATTTTTTTATTCACCCATTTTTCAAGTCCGATAATTATCAGAAATCCAACTGTATAAGCCCCTATATCAAGCCAGCTAAAACTTGTACCTATCACAATTGAAGCAATATTATAATTTTGAAGGCCTAAAAGATTAACAATATTAAAATATTGTAAAGTTTCAAAAGTTTATTTGTCATGGATATTTTTTTATTTACTTTTGCTAATATGATATTAACCAAACTTTTATATTATGAAAAAGATATTCATTTCCCTTCTTGTTATTGTTTCTTTTGCGCTAATTAGTTCATGTTCAAAAAGTCCTGCTGAAAATATGGTGGGTGAATGGAAAATTACAGATATACAAACAACTGATGAAATTCCGGATGAGCAGCTTGAGGTTTACAAAGAAGCCATTGAAGGAATGAAGGAAAGTTCTAAAATGGTATATAATAATGATGGAACTTATGAAAAAACCATTTCAGAGATGACTACAAAGGGAACATGGAAAATTAGTGAAGATGGAAAAACCCTTAGCGAAACTTCAGAAGAAGGAACGAATGAGTCTGTTCAAATTGTTGAACTTTCTGAAAATAAACTAGTCACAGTTAGTGAACTTGATGAAACAAAAAATACCATGACTTTTGAAAAAGTAAAATAAAAAATATTCATTTATTGATTCTTGAATACTGATCATTATGTCAATATTCAAGAATCAATCGACAATCATCAATATTCAGTATGAAGGACATCTGTGTTAGCTACCCCAAAGAAAATAAAGCACTTGCAAAAAAGATTGTATCAAAACTGGAATCTGATAATATCAGTTGCTGGGTTGCACCGCGTGATTTTAAAGTTGAAGAGGAAGAATCGGTAAAAAAAGTAATTGAAGAATCAGGGCTTTTGTTATTAATTCTTGATAAAAACTCAGGAAGTAATAAAGAAACAACAAAGGCCCTGGAATTTGCCTTGGAAAATGAATTAGAGGTTATTCCCTATGTTATAGATAAAATTGAATCTGATCTATATTCTGAATACTTTTTCTACACATTTAGCTGGGTTGATGCCCATGAAGAATCTTTTGATGATGCTTATGAAATACTCCTGGAAGCCATTGATGAACTATCCGGAAAAGATAGATCGCAAAAAAAATCATCAAAAAAAGGAAGAAAAATAACCCATGAGAATTCAATTAGTTTAAAACAACTTGGAATTGCTGCAGGAGTAGTCATTGCTTTAATAGTAGCCTGGTTTGCTTATGAAGAGTTTTCAGGAAATAAAAATGATGAGCTCATTGTTGGTGAATGGCGGTTAAGTGATTATTCAGATAATTTAAGGCGAAGTCCACAGGACAGTATTGATTTTATTACAACGGTGATTCCCTCGATTAAAAAAAATGCACTGCTAATTTTTAATGATGATAAAACTTTTGAGCGCAGAGGCTTTACGCCAGAACCCCAAATTGGTGAATGGCGCCTAAGTGAAGATGCAACAATTCTTTATCTGGAACCACGAGGATTGGGTAGAACAGATCAACTTACATTGCAAGGTTTATCAGAAAATAGTTTTACTATTGTTGTGAATGAAGTGATGCAAGATTCGTCAAGGGTTACTACAAAATTAACATTCAGTAAATAACTACTAATTAGTTTATCTATAAAATCAGGTTAACTCGTATAATACTGTTTGATTTATTTTGTTGCTTGTTGATTTGTGATTTTAGCTATTATTCAGCACAAAACAACCAGTGACAAGCCACCAGCAACAAGTCAATTATAGTTGGCAAATTCATATTAAATAATATAGCCTTATAACCATGTCAGAAATTAAATTTATTTGGGATCTTCCATCAATTGAAATTCCAGCGGAGTTTTACTCAGATAAGACAGGTTTGATGTTTCGTGAATGTAGTATGTGTGACCATGTATATGTTGAAGGTGATAGTTATATTATAGAAAAATCTTTTAAAAGGAATAAAAGTAACTCAAAAGCGGAGTTAATATTTGAATATAGCCTTTGCCACAAGTGTCAGGAAAATTTAAAATCAGAACTTTCTGTAGAAAGTTTGAAGAACATACAAATGTATTATCAACTATATGTTGATTTTAAGGAACGTTCTGAAAAGTTATCATCATCTAACAATAAAAATATTTCCAATTGGATTTCAAATTGCATAATAACTGAAAAGCCTATAGCAGAAGAAGAAGAATTTACAATTGGTGGCTTATTTTATGATAACAAACTGGTTTTAGATGCTATGCCCTTTGCACTTAGTGCCAAAGCTATTTATGAAATGCAGGAAATCTTATCAAAAAAAACCAAAGATTTTTTAGATGGTTTTCAAAATGAAATTTTCCCACCTGAAATAAGAGAAAAATTACCAGATGGAAGGTTAATACTTCTGTAATTGTAAAACAAGCTCGGAGAACTATTCTACTCCTCCCCTTTCTTCGCTTTATCGTAATCCGGGTGAATCAATAAATCATTAAATTTTTCCGATGGTCTTAATCTGCCAAACGAATCCCAATATGCAGCTTTCGACATAGAGTCCCAGTGAATAGCTCCGTTATAATATTGTTTTGTTTGAAATATTCCATGAAAAATTAACAAAATTGAAAAAGCCAATACAAAATATCTGGCCATTTTTTTCTTTTCTTTATAAAAATAAGAAATAATTGCGGCCAAAGGGAAAACTAAAAGAGCATAGGAATCAATAAAAGCACGCAAACCAAAACTTCCTCCATACCACCACGACCACCATGAGAGTATTACATAAATATTTAGAACGGTAAAGATAAGTATAGGCAAAAAGAATGCTTTCAATTTATTTTTCAAAAAGAAGATACCAATCAATGCAAAAACCATAACCGGAGTGTACAATAACCAACCTTTGCGAAAACCAAATAAACCATTAATAATCTGAGGGTTATCAAAGAAAAAACCTTCATCACCGTATGAAAAGTAAAGAAAACTACCTGTTTGCATTTTCCAATATAAAAGTTGTGGTAACCATACTAATAAAGCAAAAAATGCCATTAAAAATAACTTCACAAATTTTTGATAAAAGAAAACAAATCTATTTTTAAAATCTGTTGCATTTTTAATATCCCAAAATATAAAAAGCAAAAGCACTAATATATTTGTTGGCCTAACCAAAACAATCAATCCACTTAAAAGACCAATCAGAATAGAGTTTTTTACGGATGGCTTTTCAAACCAACTTATTGTTAACCAGATAAAAACCGCAATTAAAGAAAAACTATAAGAATGTGACATAGTTGCTTCATGGGTAGAGTAATAATGCAAATTGGTAGCAAAAAAAACCAATAATATACTCAAAGAACTCACTTCTTCAGAGAAAAAACGAAGCAAGGTTTTTCGCAAAAATACAAGCCCAATTATTAAATAAAACAAACTACTTAATTGTAATGCGAATTTATAAGGTGCAGAATATCCTCCGGCATCATAATCGGTGATCACGGCAAAGACATGGCCTAAAAAGAAAAAAGGTAAGTAAAGAAAAGACATTCCCATACTCATCTTCAGTACTTTCTTTCCATTAGGCGCCGTTTCAGCCCAAATTATAAATTTATGCTCACCTTGGTACTCATCCATAAACTCCAATCCCGGATCAAGGTAAATAAAGGTAACTGGCAAATATGCATAGTAAGAAATTACATCCCATACAATTACCCGGCTTTCAGAATTCCAATGCTTTTTACTTAACAGGCTAAAAACAATAGTTAAACTAATTAGAATAATACTTAATCTTGAATAAGAGCTTTTTATAAGATTATTTTTTAACATCAAGGATATTCTGTTTATATATATATCACTTTTTCCCATAGAGCATAACATAATCATCTTCTGACTTATAAATCAACTTGTAGTGATCAGATAGCACTTCATTTAATTCCAACCA
>JBDLJL010000255.1:0-5650 GCA_039714415.1 Bacteroidota bacterium | reverse complement strand
TAAGTTCTTCGATAGCATATTTTTGAGGGGATTCCAAACTATTACCAAATTTAACAGCCACAGACTGAGCACTGCATATTTGCGATAAGAAAATAATCGTAAAAATTAAGCTTGCGAATTTTAATTTAGTCATCATATCGTTATTCTTTACTTTTTAAATGAGTTTGGGTAGCTACAAGAAAAAAGCTTCTTGCCATCTATTTGCCTAATCCATGTGTCAAATTCTTTTTTTCCTTCTTTTAAAACAATTACCCGGCCTCCCATAACAGGCTCTTTTTGATTTCTGAGTTTGGAAGCCCGCCCGTAAGCCAAAGCGATACCATAGTAATTGACGATATAATCGTTATAATGATCGTGCCCAACAAACGTACCCATTACATCACCGCATTTAACCATTGCGGCAAACATTCCGGTATTGATATCAGGGCAACATATTTTTTCTCTTTTTTTTCCAATTTTCACTGCATTTGTGTCATTCCAGGCTAAATCGTATTCAGGCAGAGGTATGTGAAAAAACGCCAAAGCTGGTAAAGCTTGTCCATTGTTTTTTGTTTTGTATTCACTACTTTTTTTGCGATACCAATTTATCTGATCAAATTCGAACCAACCATCACCGGTAACCATAGGGTTAAGTGTACTACCCGTATTGGAATCCATCATGTATAATAAGGCTTCCGCTTTGTTATCTTTTCCGTAAACCTGTAAAACAAAATTTGAATTACCGGTAATTGTTCCTTCATCATCATTTAAACAACCGGGCAGAGTTTTTAGAAAAGCTGCCAAATCTTTTCTGGAAATATTGCCACTTTCTGAATCATGGTTCCCAAAAGTCATGGCCCATGGAATATTGGTTTCACTAAAAATGTCTGCAAAACGCTTGTATGCTTCTTGTGGGTTATCCTGAGTAACGATGTCACCTGTAAGAATGATTAAATCAGGTTTTTCAATTTGTAATATTTTTTTCAAATTATCATAAACGCCCAGATTCTGTTTTTGCACAAAATCCACATGAGTGTCGGTGAATTGAAGAATTTTAAAAGTGTGATTATCATTAAATTGTAATTCTATTTCTTGTGCTGATAAACAAAAGGAATTAAAAAGCAGAATGAACAATAGTAGTTTTGGAATAATTTTATTTTTCATAACGAAAACAATTTCGGGTTTAAAATTTAATCGAGTCATTTTTTTATTTCTTTTTTATTAAAACCGGGCCCCTGCCATAAAACTTTTAAATCTGAACCGCCGGCTGCCTGAAAGTATTTAGCAATAATTGAATGTTTGCCTTTATCCAAATTTACTTTTCCCGACAACACATGGTATCCGTGTAGCCTGTCGTTGTCTATGATTTTTTTATTATCAACAAATAACTGCGAACCATCATTCGAACCAATGTAAAATGTGTAGGTTCCGGGTGTCTCAATTTCTACTGAAGTGGCCATTAGTAAAGCAAAAAAATGTTCTCGGGTATCAATCAACCCTAAATCAAACTCCGTCACATTGCCGGTGCGCTCAGGAGTTAAATCAACAAAATCAGGAACCCATTCCCATTTACCTAAATAGTACTGATAATAAATCTTATTGTCATAATCAATTCTTTTGTATTTTGATTCTGTGACTTTGCTGATTGTAAAACCATCCTTTATTGCCACAGTTTTAAGCACTCCATTATTCTTAATTGTAATAGCTCCTTTATACTCTTGAGACTTAAGATTTGGCTCTGTTCCATCAGTAGTATAAAATATTTTTGCACCTACAAACTCACTTAAAATTGTAACTTCAATAGAATCGGCAAAATATATATTCGAAGGTTCAATAACGGGAGGTGGCATTTTAAGCTTATTGCTTTTTAATGACGTTACTGTACTTTTAAATTCCCCATTAATTACCCGGGCTTTTATCAGGCAAGTATCAAGAACCATGAATGGTGAATTATACTGTTTTGACATGCTTGTTGGTTCGTTCCCATCAAGGGTGTAAAATATTCTGTCGCTGTGTGATGCAGAAACAATACTGACCATTCCAGACCTGTCTCTTATAATCATTGGTGACGATGCAACGGGAACCTTTTTGCGTGCAATTGATGCAACAGGGATGTTGGCTCTTACAGGTCTTATGCTATAACTAAAGTACATTGGCTTTGCTTTAACCCTATACTTGTCTAAGACATCAGGGCCACAACTTGCATTTCCCACACCTTTTTCAGCTACGTAAATATTCAGGTAAACACTACTATCGCCAGATAATTCGCTTGTATGCTTAGCCTGGTACAAGTCCTCCTGACTATAATGAAGTGCTGAAAAAGCAAATAAACCGGAATTTTTCACAAAGAGAATCCCATTATCATCTGCCCCTTTAATGTTTAACCATCTTACATCCTGTTTACTTCCTGTTGCCTGTGGTTTTATATAGGGGAAATACTGGTCTTTAACATTACTTTCAAACTGACCAAGAAAAGCCCCTGTTTTTCTATCGGAATAGTTCTCGTGAGGACCAAGCCCAAACCATTTTAAACGATTTTGCTCACCTTTAATATTTAAAGAAAGTGAAATTCCGGGAAACTCGTTTAACTTATTATCCGGAATTAAATGGTTGTCAATTGAAATAACTCCGTTGTTCAGAATAGTATAAACAGTTTTGTGGATAAAATTGGCTTTCCCGTCAACGCTATAATCTATCGTAGTGTTTACTTTAACATATTTGCCGTTAGCCTGCTCTAAACTAAAATCAGTCAGAGTACCATTTAAGTTTGAAAAATTATATTCACGCCAGGTGTCGTAATCATATTTATCGTTGTCGGTTAAAGCCCTGAAAATATTAAGTTTTGGACCGGCATCAATACTGTTGTTATTCATTAAATACTCTATATCTGAATATTTAATTGAATTAATAATGCCTGTAGTTTTATTAAAACTGATACTAAAATCTTTTCCGGAAAAGACTACAGTGGTATCCTTTTCGTGTTTTTGTATATTCAATCTGTCAGAGAGCTTAATTACATCGGCCTGTTTTTTTAAATCCGGCAATTTTATCTGGTCACAGGCCACCTTATGACCTCTTTTTGCCCATAAAGTGTTTTGTTTTTCTGTAAAGTTAATTTTCAGGTGGTATTCTGCCCCGGGAGAGTTATCAAAGCTACCAAAGGGGATAGTTACAATTTTTTCTTCAAACGGTTCTATATTCAAACTATCTAGTATTCCGGTTTTTATGATTATACCATCTTCACTAATTTCCCAGATGGCATTGTATTTATTTAGATTGACAAAGCTGAATTTATTTATAATCCTAACCTTAGCTTCTGATATATTAACAGGTTCAACCTTTATGTTTTGGTATACTTTTTTTACTTCCCACATCTTGGGCGAGATAGTCCTGTCGGGCAACACAATTCCGTTAATACAAAAGTTCCCGTTTGAAGGAGTATCTTCAGGGCCAAAATCACCTCCATAAGCAAAGAATTTTGTTCCGTCTGCATCTTTTTTATATAGTCCCTGATCGGCCCAATCCCAAATACATGCTCCCATAAAAATGGGATCGCTGTCAATAACATCCCAGTATTCCTGCATGTTTCCTAAGGAATTGCCCATAGCATGCACATATTCGCAAACAAAATATGGTTTTGTGTTATCCTCTCCGGCATATTTTTCCATGCTCATCAAGTCGGGGTACATACGGCTATATACATCAGCTACTTCATTAAACCCTTCGTAGTGCACAGGACGAGATGGATCGGTATTGTGTGCATATTCGGTCATTTTAGCAAAATTGTTGCCAGTTCCTGCTTCGTTTCCCAGCGACCACATAACAACAGAGGGATGGTTTTTATCACGCTCAACCATACTCTCTATTCTGTCAACAGAAGCAGCTGTCCACTTTGGATTATTTTTGGGTAAAATCCCATTTACTCCATGTGATTCGAGATTCGTTTCGTCAATAACATAAATTCCATATTCGTCGCAGAGATTGTACCAGTGAGGGTGACTTGGATAATGTGATGTTCGTACAGTATTAATATTAAACTGTTTCATAAGTTTAATATCTTTTGTCATTATCTCTTTCGTGATGTACTGTCCTGTTTCCGGGTGCATTTCCCCACGGTTAACCCCTTTCATTTTAACAGGAACACCATTTATCACGAATTGCGAATTTTTTATCTCAACTTTTCTAAAACCTATTTTCGATTCAGTGGTTTCAACAATCTTTCCTTTTCTGTCTTTTAGTATTAAAATAAGTTGATAGAGATTGGGCGTTTCTGCTGTCCATTTTTTAGGATTAGAAATAAACTGTTCCAATTCTATTTTTGTCTTCCCGAGTTTTTCAACTGTAATTTCCGATGTATTGATTTCAGCTATCTTGTTTCCGTTAGAATAATCAATCAGAAGTGCATCTATTGAAAGGTCTTTATACTTTTTGTCTGACAAATTATTTAAATCAACCTCTACTTTAAGCCGGGCATCCTTATAATTTTTATCCAAATCGGTTTTAACAAAGAAATCGCGAATATAAAGTTGTGGAGTTGAGAACAAGAATACATCGCGGTAAATACCGCTTAGTCGCCAGCCATCCTGATCTTCCATATAACTACCATCAGACCAGCGATATACTTCAACAGCCAAATCGTTCTTACCGGCTTTGATGTATTTTGTAATATTAAACTCTGCCGGAGTCATACTCCCCTGACTATAGCCTATTTTCTTACCATTTACCCAGATGTAGAAAGCAGATTTTACCCCTGCAAAATGGATAAATATTTGCCTGCCATCCCAATTATCTGGAATTGTAAAATTTGTTTTATACGATCCTACAGGATTATTATCATGAGGGATATTTGGCGGGTCAACAACCACAAAGGGATATTTGGTATTTGTATAGATAGGGATACCGTATCCGTTCATTTGCCAATTTGAAGGTATCTGTATCTCTGCCCATTCTGATACATCATATTCAGGTTTGTAGAATTCAGAAGGACGGTCTGCAGGTTTAAGAACCCAATGGAATTTCCATTTGCCGTTTAAAGATTTGACGAAAGGAGACTCTTCTCTATTGTAATTCTTAGCTTGTTCGATTGTAGCAAAAGGAGTAAAAGTACTACGAGGTTCTTCTTTGTTTATTCCAAAAACCTCAGAATTCTCCCAATCATTAATTATATCCTGTGTATAAGTAATATTACTAAACAATAAAAATAGTATTGGCAAAAGTATCCATCTCTCTTTAGTTGTATTCATACTTAATATTATTTATTATTTGAACCTGATATTTTACAAATCGGCATCTTTCATAACAAACAGAAGCCTTACAGGTTTTCTTTTTCATTGTCATCAAAATTCCCCCATTAGTTTTATGTTTTTTTGTTTACGTTAGCCAACCCATTTTTTCCCATTTAACCAAATCGAGAAATTGTGGATCCGGGTAGCACAGTTCTTTTGCTCTAGCTAATACTTTTTTATTTAGATTTCTTCCATCAGTTGCTGCTAGTGCTTCTTGCAAATATTCCATTCGATCAATACCAACTAACACGGAAGATACTTGCTCAAATGATAACGCAAATTTTGTGGCAAGTGTGGGTAAGTTTGGAGAAGATTTATCTAACAATTCTTCATATTTTTTTAAGTGATTTTCTACATCCTTCAAAGCTGGATGTAAATTTCTCCCC
>JBDLJL010000254.1:0-5675 GCA_039714415.1 Bacteroidota bacterium | reverse complement strand
AAAATTAATCTCAACAGTTTCCCAGTCAGAAATATTGTTTATTTGTTCAAATAAGTCAGCACTTTTATTTGCCCGTATGTAAAACAATTTGCTATTACTATCAACCACATCAATAATTTTTTTCGAGTATGAACCGGCATCCATCCTTGACCTGTTTATTGTTATATCTTCCGATTTCAACAAGGTATAAAAACGCTTTAGGGTATATTCCTGCTTAAATTTAACATTTGCATTACCATCCCTGTTTTCTACCCCAACTATCATATTGCCAATTGTTGCTATCCCGGGAAAGTACCCTTTGTTTTTCTTACACAGTTGATTGGTTTTTTTATCAACAATCTACTTGCGGAAATAAGGAGGTACATCTCCAGGTTTTATTCTATATCTTAACTATTGCTAAGGTAGGCAAATAAATATTATTTTGGAATTTTTTAAGGGAAAACAAATCAAAGTAAAAAAATCCAGAAGATATTTGATGTCAATTTAAAATTAGGTTGTAATTTTAGTACTATTTGTAAGTTTTTGGTTGTAAAATGCAGAAGTTGATCCTATATATCATATGTTTCATTACTTTTTGGGGTAGAAACAGCGAGCTTATATCCCAGGATAGCATAAAAAAACCATTTATTCTTGGATCAAAACTTCATTATGGGGTTATTCTTCCTCATTCCGAACGCATTCGTACTCTTGCTTTCAATAATCCATTTGGCATAGAGGTTAATTTCAATTGGCTGAATCATTCCGAAAAATCAGTCAGGCAATTGAACTGCTATTCATATACCGGCATTGCCATTAATTACTTTAATTTTGGACACCCCAAAATAGGAAGCTCGGTGAACTTATGGTATTATTTTGAGCCGCTTCTAAAATTCAAAAATAAACTTAACTATAGCATACGAGCAGGCACTGGAATCACTTATTTATCTACTATTTATGATCAAGAAACAAATCCTGAAAATAAATTTTTCTCCTCGCATATCGCTTTTCTTTTAATTGTAGATTTTAAATTAAAATACAAGCTGACCAAAAAACTAGAATTGTGTTGTTCTATTTGTTATAACCATATATCAAATGGTGGTTTTAAGCAACCTAACTATGGAATGAATTTTCCGACAATTACCTTGGGTGTTGATTACAACTTTAAACCCATTAATTTAAAACCCATAAAAAAAGAAAAAATAAGAGATGAAGAGAAAGTCTGGAGTTTTAAGGCAGAAGTACTTTCATCAATAAAAGTACAAAACAAAACACCAGAGTTTAAAGAAAAGGCTTGTTTTGCCTATGGGTTTTCTTCCTATACGAATAAAAGGATTAGCAAATTCTCAGCACTGAATTTTGGGCTTGAATATATTGCAGACGGGTATGTAAAAGAAGAAATCCTACGTGCTGGATTGGATATGGATTATAAAAGGGCTGCAGGATTCATTGGACATGACTTAACCTTTGGCAAAGTAAACCTGACCGTTAATATTGGAATTTACTTCTACAGCCCATATAAAGCAAAAGATCCGGTTTATGAAAAATATATGTTGCAATACAGGTTCAATAAATTTTATACTGGCGTATTTATGCTTGCACATGGCGATGCTGCTGAAATAATGGGCTTTAATGCCGGTTTTGTTTTTTAGTTTGCCCTAACCCTCAAACTATAAATGGTTGCCTTTGCATTTACTGAAGATTTAGGGCTATAGTTAAAATGCAGGCGGAATATTTCATGCTTTCTGAATTGATTTTTACACTTATTTTAGTTTTATACCTAACATTTTACTTATTAAGTGGAGCATCGTCTGTTCTTATTGAACTTGTTTTCTCTTTGCCTTTTTGTAGTTTCACATGCTATTTACTCTTACTCTTCCATTTCATTTAGTATTATTAGTTTTTGCCACATTTTCCTGCTAAAGCCAGTACTTAATGCTTCAATTTCGTTCACCATACGCACAACCACCTCACTAGGAAGGCTTTGGGCATATAAAGCAGCAACTTTCCCTATTAAAGAAAGTGCCTCTGAACAATACTCGAGGTAACGTTGCAGTTCAAATTTACTGAGCTTCCTTTTTGGTGAATGCAATGTACTCTTTTCAGTTTCTTGTATCATTCCAGGATCTTTGGTCAATTGGTGCATGTCAATTACATGGGCAATTACCCTTAATTCATTTAATAATTCAGCAGTCCTACGCCTCTTCATTCTTGTTTCAATGGTTATCATAAAAAAGATAGCTGCCCCAATTAATATCATTTCATTAAATAATGATTCCGATAGTGCAACAATATTGCTCAGCGTTTTATTCTGTATTGTAAAATCAATTATCGTAAAACTATATATAATGACAGCAACTCCCAGAAAAATCACCAAATATGAAAAAAGGCGAATGCTCATATTTGGTTTGGATATCCATTCAATATTTTTATTGCTTTCCCCGGCAATTTCAAGGAATTGGTTGACAACTTTTCTTAAATCCGATTCCGGGAACCTGTCAGAAATTCGCTTTTCCAGGCGTATAATGGTTCTTACAATTCTCTCAGATTCCAGGACGATACGTGGGTTTTTCATTCTGAATCTTTTCTATTTAGTTATATGAAAGCTTCTTATTGAGTCGATTTAATTGAATTATAAAAATACTAAAAGTTTAGGAATGGTCACTTTAAGAACAAATATTATTTTGAGGTAACAAATAAAACGAACATTTATTAAACCCGATTATTTTTTTAGAAACGGATAAGGTAGGTAATATAAAGTATTTGATATATTTAATTGGAAATTAGGGAAAGCTTGATTTGAATTTTGTGCCCTTGCCTGAAAAAAGGGAGATCATTCTACCATAGAAATCATCAGGAATTGATATATTTAGGGAACAAATAAGCACAATTTCTCAATGGGTTTCGAGTGAAAAAATAATAAATTATGGTATTTAATACATAGAATTACTAAATTTACATATTTCTTTATTGAAAAAAAACAAAATAAATTCATATGAAAACTCTAAATTTTTCACTCTTACTATTTATCTCTCTATTCACCTATGCTTGTACAAGTACTAAAGTTGAAAGGCCGAAAGTTAAACTTGTACCCTGGCCAAATCAGTTAAGCGAAACAGAAGGGAATTTTGTGATTACCCCTAAAACAACTATTTCTGCAAATTCAGACAATGCTAAGGAAATAGCAAAATTATTTATTGATTTGATTAACGATAAACTCAGCGATTCTTTTTCTTTAAAAGTTGAAAAGGACACCTTAGCACATGATATACACTTCGAATTAGACCCTTCTTTAGATTTTCAGAAGGAAGAGTACCAATTAAGCATTAGTCCGCAAGCCATTGTATTAAAAGCAGCTACTCAAAACGGATTATTTTATGGATATAATACTTTATTACAGCTTTTGCCCGTAAATAAATCTGAAACCCTTGCATTACCCGCCCTTGAAATAATTGATGCGCCCAGGTTTGCCTGGCGGGGATTACATTTAGATGTTTCCCGTCATTTTTTTTCGCTTTCTTACATTAAAAAATATATTGACTACCTGGCGCTACATAAAATGAATGTTTTTCACTGGCATTTGGTTGATGGAATAGGATGGCGAATTGAAATTAAGTCGCATCCTGAATTAACAAATATAGGTGCCTGGCGAAAAGTGAAAGAAGACAAACAACCATGGGAAGATTTTGAAGTTTGGCGTGAAGGCGATAGTGAAGAAAAATATGGTGGTTTTTATACACAGGAAGAAATTAAAGAAGTGGTTGCTTATGCCAAAGAACGATTTATAACCGTTGTACCTGAGATTGAATTACCAGGGCACTCCCATGTAGTATTCCAATGCTATCCGGATTTACTTTGTGAGGATAATGATGGGAATAAAATAACGGGGAGCGATGTATACTGTGCTTCTAATCCAAAGTCTTACCAATTTCTTGAAGATATTTTTAATGAAGTTTTGGAACTTTTTCCTTCGGAATACATCCATATTGGTGGCGATGAGGTTGGCAAGACAACATGGAAAACCTGTGTGCATTGTCAAAAAATGATGAAAGAGCAAAACTACACACCCGAAGAACTACAAAGCCATTTTGTGAATCATTTCGACAACTATTTAAAAGAAAAAGGGCGAAAACTAATTGGCTGGCATGAAATCACCGAAGGAAATCTTTCTAAATCAGCAACCATCATGTATTGGGGTGGCGAAAAAGGAGTTTTCAAATATTTAGAAAAAGGACATCCCATGGTATTAAGCCCTGGCAATGTTTTATATTTTGATCATTATCAAAGTCTTAGTGAATTTGAACCAAGGGCTTTTGGTGGATACAGTTCTCTTACAAAGATTTACAATTACAATCCGGTTCAGGATAGTATCAGTACACAGCTTGCTGATAATGTTTTAGGTATCCAGGCCAATACATGGACCGAATACCTACCAACTGAGGCAATGGTTGATTATAGAGTGGTACCACGTATGGCTGCTTTGGCTGAAATTGCATGGACAAAAACAGCAAAAAAAGATTTTAACCGGTTTCAGCATAATGTGGCAAACCTTATGAAAAGATATGAAACTATGGGCATCAATTATTCGAAAAGTGCTTATCGCCCTTTCTTACATTTTGAATTAGATTCAGTCACCAGAAATGTAAATGTACAAATCAGTACTGAACTGCCTGCAAAAATTTACTATACCCTGGATGGCAGCGACCCAAACTCAAAAGACAGCAAACTGTACAGCAACCAATTGAGTATTTCTAATAATTTAACCATTAAAGCCATTTCAGTTGTAAATGGAGAAACAATGACTGAAACTGAAAGCCACGAAATAGAATTACATAAAGCAAGAGGTGCTGAAGTTAATTTATTGAGCGAGCCATATGGTAAATATTCAGCTAAAGGTGGATACACCCTGGTTGATTTAGATTTTGGTGGTGATAAATGGGGGAATGGCAAGTGGTTGGGAATTTTGAACAATGATCTTGAAGCTATTGTAAAACTACCGGAAAGCACAGAAATTGAAAAAATTGCCCTAAATTGTATTGAAAATACTGGTTCCGGCATTCATTTTCCGGTAAAATTTGAATTTTGGGTATCTTCAGATGGTGAAAATTATAAAAGCATTGGCATTATTGAGAACAAAACCGATGAAGAAGTAAAATTCACATCTGATATTAAACTAAAACGCTTTGAGCTAAACTTTGATAAACTGAACACCCAATACATAAAAGTAAAAGCTGATTGCATAAAGCTACCAAAACATGGGGCATTTATTTTTACGGATGAGTTAATTGTAAATTAAAGAACAAACTTTAATTTTAGTATGTAGCCAAATTTTTAATTTTGTTTTATCTTGTTCTTTTTAAAAGCCAAATTGAAAATTTGGTGGGCAGGGCAATCGGGTTTAAAATGTGAACCCATTCAGGGTTCACATTGCTATTCCTTATGTACCATGGGTTTTACCCATGGTTATTCAAATTTAACCACTTCGTGGTTATTATTACAGTTAAAATATTTTAAAATCCTGAAAGGATTTAATATAAATAACCGCGGGTGTAACCCGTGGTATGATAATAATAGCTGACACAACACTGAAAGTGTTGAAGATTCAGTGTTTTTAAACCCGATTGCTCTGATTTGGTGGGCTTTATTTCTTGTTCCCACCTGGCATTTATACTAATTCATAGTTTGTGCTTCGTCCTCCA
>JBDLJL010000253.1:0-5683 GCA_039714415.1 Bacteroidota bacterium | reverse complement strand
ACATGCTGCACTTTAAGGCATTTCGCTTCCGAAAACTCTGTTTATGCCCGCTCAGCATTCAAACTACTTTTTATTTTAGCGCATTAAACTTATGCATCTTACAACCTGTTAGTCAGCTTCCGCAAACTCTTGATGGTCAGTCAGCAACACAGCGGACAGAGAGCCCGGCCGATTTTAATTCATGGTAGCTGTAGATGTTTGTCTTATTATTGTAAATGCCTTGACTCCCGGCATTTGTCCCACTGCTTTGCGTAGCACTCCAATAGTAAGTGTATTCACCTAAGCCAAAGAACATTCCATTAGTGAAGTGTCGGAAACCACCTGAAATAGCAGAAAAACCTGTTTCGTTTGTAGCTCCTTCGTTAGGGGAATTCCAAAATCCCATGCAAATAGATTTTAGTTTTCCACCAGCTACGTCTTCACCTTCCAGATAGCCAATTAGCTCTGTCCATTCTGTATCATTTGGTAAGTGCCAACCGGATGGGCAAGCCCCTTGAACATCCACCCCACTGTTATCACCATTAGTGGCTGCTGCATAAGTATATAATGCTCCGTAATTATTACCATTTTCACTAACATTATTATAATAGCAGTACGCTTTATCTGTATCATCATTTTCGAGCTCTCCCCAGGCTGTAATATTCTCTACACGTGCTATATCATCTCCGCCAACATAACTTGTGGTTTTTAAGTTTTCTGCCATCCAGGTCTGATCTCCAATTTCTACAACGGTATAATTATTACCGTCGCCATCAGTGCACGCTACAAAATTAAATATATAAGTCGCTGAAACAATAGGCTCAACAATCACAACTGTAACAAAAGCGTTATTACCTGAAATCCCTTTTAGTTTAAGCATATCGCCCATAGTAAAAGAAAAATCATTTGTGTTTAGCTGTGATACTTTTGTTAAATTTAAAGAGTCATTTCCCCGGACTTCTATTTTGGTGCAGTTTGACAAATTTACAACTTCAACAATCCCTATGCTTGAATATACACCTTTTGCTACAAAATCAATTACAATATCTTTTGCTTCAGGTTTAGTATCTTCTTTTCTACAAGCTGAAATTATTAACCCGATTACGGTTATAAAGATAACCGTAAATATTAGATATTTAATTTGAT
The DNA here is from genome assembly GCA_039714415.1 of Bacteroidota bacterium. Taxonomy (GTDB): domain Bacteria; phylum Bacteroidota; class Bacteroidia; order Bacteroidales; family NBLH01; genus NBLH01. Next base: position 4,558 of record JBDLJL010000253.1, on the reverse strand, counting down.
TTCTCATAATTTAAAGATTGTTTATTTTCAATATTAAAACATAAAACCAAGCGCTGAATAATCGTTAAAAACTCTGGATGATTTTAAACGCAAAAAATGTGCAGTAAATATCATTGTGCGCAATAAGCTAATAAAGAAAACCAAATAACCATAAGGGAATAATGTTATCCACACCTATTTCAATGTTATCTTTTACAATAAATGAGTTTTCAATATTTTGTATTTGCTTTTGTTGCTTATTTTTGCCACCAATTTCAAATGTATAGCTATCGTTAATTATAAAATCAGCCTTTTTTGAAGCATTTACATTGTTCGTTTTACTAACCTGGTTAAAGAAAAAGGTTTCTCTAATATTACCTATATCAGGAAGACTGTCTGCCAAATTATAGATTAAATTAGCATTTTCAAGATAAATCTTCTCAGGTTTATTCAAACTATTTATTCCGCTATCTTGAAAATATAATAAGGACAGTAATTTAGCATCGGATAAGTATTTAAGATAAGTTTTCATGGTATTTAAACTAATACCTGTCCTGCTGCTCAATGAATTCATATTAGGCTTGAATGGAACCGAACGACTAATTATTTTCAAAAGCTTTTTTAAATAAATAATCCCCGAAGTTTGAATCAATTCAAATTGAGGAATATCAACCTCCAAAACAGTTAAAAGGGTTTCATTTAGTTTTTGGTGAAATGATTTTTTATTCTCCAGGTAAAAAGGATAGTACCCATAGTTTAAATAGTTCTCAAAATAAGCCAATGGTTTTAGGTCTTTCATAATTCCCATAGCCAGCTCAACATGATTATTGATTAGATCATCCAGTTTATAAACAGGGAAGTCTTTTTTTGTTTCAAATTCCAAAAACTCCCTAAATGACAAACCAGGCATTTGATACATCACAACCCTTCGGCTAAGGTCAGCCTTTGCTTTATTTAAGTGTAATAAAGATGAGCCTGTAAAAACAACTTTTAAATCAGGCATATCATCGTAAATATTTTTTAATTCCACAGCCCAATTAGCATATCGGTGTACTTCATCAATTGCAAGTAGTTCCCCGCCTTTTTTGTAAAACCCATCAGCAAGTTCATACAATCTATTTTCGGTAAAATAAAAACTATCAAGGCTCGCATATAAAACAGTATTGTCAGCTTTATAGTTTTGTTTAATATATTGTAATAAAAGTGTAGTTTTACCAACTCCTCTACTTCCTTTAATACCAATAAAACGGTTTGACCAATCAACGGTATTAATAAAATTCCTGATTGTTTCTATTTGAGTAATTGCATATTTCTCGTAGAATTTCTGTCTTAAAGTTTCCATATCTCAACATTTAAATCAACGCAAAGATACAAATTAATTTAAAACACGTCAATAGACTGACGCTTTATAAGCACATTATTATCAATTAACTCACATCTTAGACATAAAACCAAGCGCTTAATAATCGTTAAAAAATACCGAATGATTTTAAACGCTAAAAAAAAGAGCAACAAAATGTTTTAGCGTTGTTTTAGCGTAAAATATTTAGCGTAAAATATTTAGCGGTAAAATCTTTACGGTGAAATTTATGTTCCGGTTAAGACGGTATCGTATTTTATAATTCTATTTTGATAAAAGTGGATGTCCTGTAGACACATTTTAGCCAACACCGAATTCTCATCAAAGAAAGTATCTTTAACTTTCACACCAAAAACTACAGATTATTACATTCAAAGAATACCTGATCCTAAAAGTTATTAATTAAATATTCTATATGTTCTTCTATCTTTGAAGAAAGGAAATAAGGTAAATTCATAAGGAAGTAACTTTTGCCTTCTGGTGTTTTGTTTTCTTCAATTCTGAATTCTCCGGCATAAATACGAACTGCATAATTATGTTTAGATCTATTAATAAATTGATGTAAAGATTTTAAACTGCCTGAACTACCAGACTTTATTTCAATAGGAATTATTAGGTTTTTATAATTAATTACAATATCAACTTCTGAGGCTGCCTGTAATTTTTCCCTTACCCAAAAATGAGGTTTTTGCCTTTTTTTATAGTTTAATGCAATTAGTTCTTGTGTTACCATATGTGGGATAATAGCTCCTTTGTATGTATCGTTTAAGTCTTGCACACCAATCATGTCAGCCTGAATATCTAATGCATAGTTTAGTAAACCTGTATCTAAAAACTGCAATCGAGGTGACTTTTTTAAATCTGCTTGCAAGGGTGGTTCTGTTACAGTCACTGGGTATATTAACTGAATAATTTGAGCTGAGTCTAAACTTCGCAATGCTTCTCCAACTTCACGGGAACGGTAATTTGAATTTCCAAAACCTTGAAATTTTATTCGCTTATCTATTGAAATGGCGGCAGTTTTTATTATGTGTTCGATTACTTTTTTCCCGGTATCGTTTCGTGCATACTTTTCTACATCATCCTGATATGAACTCCAAAGGCTTTCGTAAATATCAGGTAGGTTTAACATGCTTTTATTTTCGGCATAAACTTTTACCACTTCAGGCATACCACCTACTATGACATATTGATTGAATAATTCCAATAAGGTTTGATGGGCAAAATCATTAATGGGGATTTGTTCTATTTGCTTTAATGCTTGGTTATGCTTTATTGCGCCCAGGAATTCGATAAAATTAAAAGGGTATAAGTATAAATACTCCACCCGACCCACAGGGAAAGAACGAACATCTTTCAATGCAAATTCTAATAATGAACCAGCAGCAATTACATGTATTTGAGGATATTCCTCATAAAAGTATCGCAGTAAGCGTATCGCTTCAGGGGATTCCTGAATTTCATCAATAAACAGCAGAACTGTTTGGTTATCAGGTTCAATATTATGGCTAAAAAATATGGATTCAACAATTTCTTTTATATTGTCAGTTTTTTTAAAGAAAGCACGATCTTTGCTATTTTCAAGGTTTAAGATTATGTTTTTAAGGTAAGTTTCTGAAAACATCTTGATTAAAGTTGTTTTTCCTACTTGCCGAGCCCCTCTAAGAATAAGAGGTTTTCGATGCTTCTTTTCTTTCCATCTTTCTAATTCGCTGTATATGTATCTTTTAAGCATGTTTTTGTAATAAAATAAAAACAAATATAGTAAATATTTGTAACAAAATAAAAGATGTTTGTTGTTAATTTGTTGCAGAATAAGGGGTGTTTTGAGAATTATTTGTAACAGAATAAGGGGTCTTTCCAGATTGTAATGAAATTTTCAGTAATTTGTGTCGAAACTTCATCGTTATTTTCTCTTTACGGCTGTGCCATATTTAATACAAGTATTATTTTTTACAATTAAAATATGAAACCAAGCGCGCTTTATTATCGTTAAAAAAAACTTGTGCGCTTTTTATACAAAAAAAACATTGCTCGCTTATTTCATGTTTTTATCAATTTTACATGCAAATTTTAGAATTTTTAGAAAAACATATTTTGGAAAAATGATAAATGTTGACACATACACAAAAGAGTGGATAGGAAGTTTTAAGAAAAATAAACAATATAATAAACTTGATCCGGCTCTTATTGAAAAAATGATTATGGCATTTACATTGCTGGAAAATTTATCAAAAAGTAGTTTCAACTTTATTTTTAAGGGTGGAACTTCGTTAATATTGTTGCTGAATAATGCCAACCGGTTTTCAGTAGATATTGATATTTCAACATCAGAAACAAAAGAAAGTTTAGAGAGCATATTAGAAAGGATAACATCATCATCTATATTTTAAAAAATAGTTTTCGATAAAAGAACTGTAAACACGTCTGATATAAATAAGTCACATTATAAGTTTTAATTGCGAGAAGAGATAAGAACAAAGGAAGCGAAAAGTTAAAATACACAGAAATTCAACAAGGAATAAGGAATTTTTCAAATTATATTATTTCTGGTTCTTTTAGGATAGAAGATGCAATTGTTGCATCAGCAAAATCATCATATTTTGCAATGAAACTAAAAAATAAAGATTTTACACCTGTCAAGTTATATAAACCTGACATGGATGTGTCAGAATTAAAGATTAACAATATTGAATATCAGTTTTTGAATAAACTTAAAAAAGCAAATAAACCTGCTTTTTATTATTGGTATAAATGTTTGTCAAAAATCGATAAAGTTGATTAAAAATAAATATATTTGTAGGGCAAAAGAGTTCTTTTTAAAGCAGGATAAAACACTGATTTACAGCACTAAGAAAAAAGGGCTTATAGAGGACTTGATTTATTGCATTTTCAAAACACTATAAGGCAGGAAGTTACGGGACATTCTCAGCCCCCTCTTTCTCCGCCAGATTTTGCTAAAGCTTTTTCAGGCGGTTGAAAGTAGATTAGTGAAAAGAATATAAAATCCTCATTAAGCAATTTTGTTTGATGAGGATTTTTTGTTTTAAAATCATCGTAACTTATGTGCTCACAATCATGGATCAATTTGAAAAATTGTGGAAACTTTTTGTTTAAATTTTATATTTTCTTTTCTAAAGAACTGTTTTAAATAAATGGTTTTTAAACATTTATTCCATTTTGGAATAAAAAAACAGCATAATTTTCATACAACGTATT
>JBDLJL010000252.1:0-5726 GCA_039714415.1 Bacteroidota bacterium | reverse complement strand
CTAATTGAAGAAGGCAACCATGAATATTTATACAGCAAAAAAGGAAAATACTATAATCTATGGCAACAGCAGTTTCCGGTATTAGACACAGATTAATATTAGACGCAGATTTTCGCTGATTATTATGATAAAAAAATAAAAATCATAACTATCAGCGAAAATTAGCGTCTAAAAAAACAAAAAACTATGGCAAAATTAGAAGAACAAATTAATTTAATTGAACAATTGGACCAACTAATTCGTTTAAAAGCAACAGGAAAACCTAAGCAACTTGCTGTTCGTTTAAAAATTTCAAGGGCAGGTCTTTTCAGGATAATGGAGATAATGAAAAGTTTGCAAGCACCAATAAAATATGATATTTATCTACAAAGCTATGTTTATGAGCGTAATGTAGATTTTAAATTCGGCTTTTTTACAAGAGAAATAAGCCAACAAAGGGCAAAAGAAATAAACGGAGGATTTAATAATTTAAAATTATTAATAAATTTTTAATTTTTTTTATGCAGTCTCAATTTTTGAGACTGTGAACTTACATCTTTGTACCAGATTAATCTATTAAACAGCAAACAAATAAAAAGTGCACAGTTTATTTATTTGCTTAAACTATTTTATTTTTTAACAATTTAAAATTAATTTTGTATGAAAAATTTAGATTTAGAACAAATGGGCGTTCAGGAAATGAATGCTGTGGAGTTAAAGGAAACGGACGGTGGGTTAATTCCACTACTAATAATTGGTGGTATGTTGCTACTTAGTGGTTGTGCAGTATATAAAGAAATTCCTCATGAATCTAATAGTCCTGAGCAAGACACAATAAATTAATTAGTTTAAATGTACCATTTTGTAATAGTTGCAAAATGGTACAAATAGTTAAGGAACAATGATTGAAAAACAAAAAATATATAAGCTGAGTCTTTTAATAATAATTACAAGGGTTTTAGATGGCGTTACAACATATCTTGCATCACCAGATTTAAAACGTGAACAAAATCCTATTATTAAATATTTTGATTTAGGTTGGAGTTCAGTTTTGTTACTTGGTTTACTTTTTGTTTCTTTAACAGTCTTTTTGTTAGTATATGGATATAAGAATCAGTATGTGTTCAAAATTAATTCTTCAAATTTTAAAGAATACATTTTTTATTTCTTTTTTGGAAAAAAAATACCTTTTGCTTTAGCAATTTTATCTATCCCAAAACTGAAACCAACAATTATTTTTTTAGGTTTAGTCTTTCCTATTAGCCTTATATATTATAGCTATTTTCTTATCATAAATAACACTTTTATGTTTTTAACAGACGTGTCCGATTTTTTTCAACAGATATATATTCAGATATATTTCATTTTTCAACCATTATATATAATAATGATATTTTTTGTCAGTATACTTGCTTCTTACCAGGTTCTTTATCAGCAGTATAGGTGTAGAAGTTTGAGTAAATCTTAATTCTAAGGCTTAAATATGAACAACACTTCTTATAGAATAATTTCACAGTTTAATCCTTCCCTTTAATTGAACAATTAGACCAACTAATTCGTTTAAAAGCAACCGGAAAACCAAAGCACCTCGCAAACAGGCTACAAATATCAGAAGCCAGTATTTTCAGGCTTTTAGAAGTTATGAAAAAACTTAATGCTCCATTAAAATATGATATTTATTTGCAGTCTTATATTTATGAGCACGAGGTAAGCTTTGAATTTGGCTTTTATACCAAAGAATTAAGCATGAATAAAGCAAGAGAAATAAATGGGGGATATACAAATATAAAAATGTTGTTAAATTTTTGATTTTTTTTTGCCACTCTCAAAATTTGAGAGTGGGTTAATTTATGTTTGTACCATCAAAACAAAATGTGCACAAAATAAGTTTTGAAAATAAATTTATTATTAACAATTAAAATTATTTTTGTAATGAAAAAATTAAATTTAGAACAAATGGGCGTTCAGGAAATGAACATGCAAGAAATGAAAGAAACGGATGGGGGGTTTTTAGAAATGATTTTAGGGATTCTTATAGCTACTGTAATTATGGATGGCTTTACTGCTGGTCTTAACGATAAAACTAAATAAACAAAATAAAATTTTTATTATGGAAAATTATAATCTAGAATTAGGAAATACACAGGAGTTAAATGATGTAGAATTACAAAATATTTCAGGCGGAGAATATGATCCACAAAGTCATGCCGGATATTATTGGTCTGCAGCTTTTGGCCTAGGAGCTGTTTGGGTCACGGCTTACACCATCGGATATTATAATTAATTTTTGTAGATAAAGAAATAAAATTTCTTTATCTACATTTTTATAAATCTATGTTAATACTATTAAATATGAAAAAAAGTAAACTTCCCAAAGGTGTCGGCCTACTATTATTTATAATTGGTTTTATTGTTGTTATTTCGGGCTTTGCTGCTGGACTAAGTGATAGTAAAAAGGAAGAGAAAAAACAATCCCGGGATACTGAAATAGAAAAGGTAGAACTGGATAAGCTAAAAAAGTAAAGTTGAATAATCTAATTTACTTTTAATAACCTTAAAATTTAACTTCTGCCATTTTTTGGCAGAAAATTAAATAACATGCTAATCTTGTTAATCCTATCAAAACTTTTCCGGCTTGTCCGGGCCAGGTTATTAATAAGCATATTTTCTTACTTATAATGAAAATACCTGCCTGTATTCCAATATACAGGCAGGTATTTTTGTGTGTAAAGTTTAAATTGGGCAAGTGTTTTATTATTTTTGGTCAATAAACATTGCTTAAACCTCTAAAATTCTAAATATGAAAATCACATTAAAAAAAGTTATTTTGACAATTGTTATTTTAGTAGTTGCTGTTTTTGTAATTGATGCTATTATAAACTTTGATGATATTATCCAAGCCTATAAAGAGGGCTATCGTAATGGTTATAACGGAAGGTGAATGTAAAGGGACTATCTCTTTTATAACTTTTTGAGCTCCTTCGGAAGCGTAAAGATTTCCAGACCTCAAATCGTCAGCCGATAGGCAAACATTTGAGCGTCATACTCAAAATAAACTATCTAAATTAATTTTGTATGAAAACATTAAATTTAGAACAAATGGGCGTTCAGGAAATGGATGCTGTGGAAATGAAAGAGGTTGATGGTGGGTCTTTTTTGCTCGGAGTCATAATTGGTGCGGTTATTACAGCAATAGCTATAATAGTGACAGATAATGGAGGCGTAGATCCAGACTGTCCTCAATAGTGTTAATAATATCATAAATCAATCATTGATGTTTGTGTTAATAGCATAAATGTCAATATTTTAATAATCAAATTAAAATTATTATGAATTTACAAGAATTTGAAGTTAAAGAGATATCAAGAAATGAAGCAAAAAATATAAACGGTGGGTCGTTCCTTTTGGGCTTGGCTGTAGGAGCTTTAGTAGGATTAATAGTTGGCTTATTAGTTGTTTCTGACGGAGAGTGTCCAGATTGTGAATGATATAGTTAAAAGAATAGGGGTAATAAAACACCCCTGTTTTGGTAAAAAAATGATTAATGAATATCATGTTGAACAAAATACTGTATATTAAAAAAAGTATATTCTTGTTTTTACTTTTAATTGTGAACTATAGCATTGGAGCACAAACTTTAAAAGTAATAAGCGGTAAAATTATCGATAGTAAAGATAATTTGCCAATACCTTTTGTTCATATTCAAGTAAAAGGTACTGGAGTAGGTACTATTTCTAACAAAAATGGCTGTTTTTCACTGAAAATACCTGCCATCCACCATGAGAAAAAACTATTGGTATCGTTCATTGGTTATGAGCCCTTTGAATCTGAGATAAAAAGCATTAATAAAACATTACAAATAAAATTAAAGTCTATTGACTACCAAATAGGTGAAGTGATAATTATGCCTGATAGTACTTTACTAACCTTATTGGAAAAAGCATTTAACAAAATTCCGGAAAATTTTCCTGATTTTCCTACAAGCTTAACGGGCTTTTATAGAGAATCGGTCAAGACTACGAATAACGATTATGCTTATTTTTCAGAAGCAGTTACGCAAACTTATAAGAGTAGTTATAAAAAAAGTAATGTCCCAGGTCAGGTAAAAATTATAAAATCCTTAATAAATGAATTTCCAAAGATTGATTCTTTAAAAACAAGATTTTATGGAGGTGTTTTCGAAGCCAGTAATGGTGATGTAGTACTAAGAAGAGGTAGTTATATTAATCCCAAAAACTTTAAGAATTATAGCTATACCCTTGAAGGAATTACTAAGTTTAACGATAATGAGGTTTATATTATTAGTTTTGATACAAAAAATGACAGTCTTAGTGGAACATTGGAAGGTAGATTTTATCTGGACAAAGCCTCACTGGCCTATATTTATCTAGAATATCAATTAACACCCAAAGGATTAAAGAAATTCAGCTCAAATATTTCTATAAAGAGAAACGTTAAAATGCTTAAAAAAACTATTAACTATGTTAAGTTAAGGGACAAATGGCATTTTAAACATAGCAAGTCAACAGAGCATTTTTTAAAGGGTAACCACATAATTTGGGTTAAAGAAGATGAGTACCTTACAACAAAAGTTCAAATTGATAGTGTAAAACCGATATCTTTAGGTGACCGACTTGAATACGGAGATATTTTCTCTGAAAAAGCAAAAGATTATTATTCAGATGATTACTGGGAAGAGTATAATGTATTAAAAAAGGATAGTTTATTGGACAAACAATTAAAAATGTTATACGATACAACACAATCAAAAAAAATATTGACACAAAAAACTAAATATAAAAAGAAAACAGGAAAGAAAAACAGTTTTTTAAAAACCATTTTAAATATGAGTTTTGGATATGGTTTGAGTTACTATCCTGTTTACGCTGATAAAGGCATTTATAATATAAATTACCATAATAGTGATGAAATAATTAGTTTAAATGAAGAGTTAGATGCCTTTCGGTATAGCATGAACCTTTTGATACAAATTAATTACGATTTGAATTACAGGTGGTCATTAAATTTTGCTATAACTAGTTCATTAACTAGTAAATTAAATATTGAAACTTATGACATTGGGGCTTCATACAGGATACTATTAAACAAACGTATTAAACCATTAATACTAAATTTATCCTTATTATACTCATACAATTGTTTTGCAAGAAACTTTTCAACATACGAAAATAATAACAAATTTGATTTTGGAAATAAAACGATTGATGCACAAAAATTACTGTTTGCCATTGGTTACAATTCAGGGGGTATAAAACCAAAAGTAAATCTGGAGTACAAATTTAAAAGAAGGATATGGTTATATATTTCCAGTTCATATTATATACCTTTTTTTACAAAAGAAAAATTATTTTTAAAAGAAAAATCAGGTATTGTCTTAACACGCAAAAATGCAAATATAAGTTTAGCTGATGAATTGTTAAATGTTACATATGATGGTATCCATACAACTAAAAGCCATATGAACTTTCACAATTATAGTATAAGTTTAGGTTTTATTTTAAGATTTTAATTAATATGAATATATTTAATAAATCAAATAAAGCAACATCGCTAACTTGCATCACAATTAAACACAAAGTATTAAATTTAGAACAATTAGGCGTTCAGGAAATGAACATGCAAGAAACGAAAGAAACGGATGGGGGGTTTTTAGAAATGATTTTAGGGATTCTTATAGCTACTGTAATTATGGATGGCTTTACTGCTGGTCTTAACGATAAAACTAA
>JBDLJL010000251.1:0-5783 GCA_039714415.1 Bacteroidota bacterium | reverse complement strand
TAGTCTTACTTGTGGTAATGGGTTGTGGATTTGAACAAAACCAGGAAACACCCAATTTAATACAAGACCGAGTAGCGCCCACCTTAAAAGTAATGACCTATAACATTTGGAATGGCTTTGATTGGGATAAAGATTCTGTTCGTAAAGAAAACTGTATTGAATGGATAAAAAGCCAAAACCCAGATGTCCTTGCATTGCAGGAATTGTGTATGTATACTGAACAAAAACTTAAAGAAGATGCTTTAAAATGGGGTCATAAGTATGTTCAACTACTAAAAACAGAAGGCTATCCAACCGCCATTACCTCAAATAGACCTATTAATCTAAAAGAAAGAATTGAAGAGCCTTTTTGGCACGGATTATTGCATTGTGAATCATATGGTGTTGATTTTTTCATTGTTCATTTGTCTCCTGCAGATTGTGACATTAGGTTGCATGAAGCAAGACTTATTACCGAAAGAATAAAGAAAATAAAAAACAATTCGTTCATCATACTTGGCGACTTTAATTCTCATTCCCCTTTTGATGCATATTGGGTGGAAAATAACACATATCTGAAAAATAGAACTTTAGGTAATAAGGATGAAAAATACTCCAACCTTCGATTGGGTAAGTTTGACTTCTCCGTAATTTCTGAATTCCTGGCCTGTCCTGCAGTTGACGTTTGTTTAGGCAAGATTGAACTGCACAAAGGTTATACATTTCCAACACCCGCATTAATAGGACAATATAACCACACATCCCAAACAATTGTGCAGAATAGACAGCGTATAGATTATATTCTTACCAGTCCTTCTTTGGCAAAAACATGTCGAAAAGTTGAAGTTTTTAACCAGGTAGAAACACATATGCTTTCTGACCATTATCCAATGATGGCAGAGTTTGATTTGATCCAATAACATCAGGATGACAGTCTTTATCTAATAAGATTGGAGCGTCAACTATCTTTCTGCCAACCACCTTATAAAAATTTAGTGAGGGGGGACGTTTTTTTATGACATGCTTAGCAGAGAGAATACAAAGATATTATCCTATTATTATTCGTTTTACTATAATACCATCAAGTGTAGTAATCCTAAAAATATAAACTCCGGCATTCAAGTTTGAAATATTAACTTCTGAAAATTTGCTACTAACATTTTTGCTTAAAACTAAAACACCAACATAGTTGTATAATTCAACTTTTGTAATAGAACTCTTATATTCAATATTCACAATATCTGTTGCCGGGTTGGGATAAATATTTAAGTTCTGCTCATAAAAAACTGACCCTACCTTATTAGCTATATCTCTTCCAAATGAAACGACATCAATATACCCAAAATCACCTCCTTCGGCAAATAATTCACCATCCGAATAAAGTTTGTAAAATCCTGTTCCATAGTTTCCTGCAATACCATCACCCCATGAATCATAAATTTCAAACCTGAAACAATCTGCATCAGGAAGTTCCATTTGGACCATATCCAAAACCAACAGGCTCTCATCAGTGTACGGTCCTCCGGAATGTAAGATTTCACCTGCATAATTAATAATGGCCCAGCTTGTTTCACTGCCATAGTTATCAGTATGAAGTGAAATTGAAAGATTACCGATATTTGTTGACGATGCAAAATCTTTATCAAGTGTATTGTCATCAGGATTTGTGTCCACATTCCCATTCACAGTATCAACAGTTACCTGAAGGCTGTTATCATCTAAGAGATCAAAAATAATTTCCGGTAATTCAATAATTTCAGTTTCGTAATAGGCCAATTCTCCTGACCAATTGTAGTTCTCGGGAGCTCCACCGTTTACATTGTATGAAATTCCCAATGATGTAATTGTATCGCTACCATAGTTTTGAACCTTGATAACCGGGCTCAATCCGATAGCCGAACAAAACTCTTCGGGAACATTACTAATACTTACTAATTTACAATCGTTCTGGTTTGTTGGCAATTGGAATTCAACATCCGTTGTTTCTGACTGAATAATGCTCCCGTCAGAATCATTCTGTACAAAAACAATAACTTTTATATCTGTCGGTTCTTCCATAAAAGTTAATCCCATATCGTATGTCTCTGTAATTGTATGAGTTGTTCCGGGTGTTAAAGCTGGCAATGTAATTCCTGATGCATCAGGCAGCATTTTTAACAAAACATTATGGAATTCAGTTTCTCCGTTTGTGCCAACATTTTCTGTTGTAGTTTTTTCAACAACTGCAATGTAAGCAGTTAGCCCGGACGGGTAATTATTTTCTACATTTATTTCTGCTGAAATAGTAATGTCATTTTCTAATTCAGCAGTTACAATGTCAATTTCCATTGCCGTTAAATCATTAAGAAATGAATTGTAAATTATCTGAGTCATATCTCCCGGTGACATTTCAGATGCGTTCACAAATAATATTGGCACTCCTGCTACATTGTAATAATCTCTTCTAATTCCACCATCTTCAATATAATAAGGATCACCCGAGCCAGGCCAGTTCATTTGATATTTAATAAGACTGTGTGTCTCAGGATTGGCTTCCAAAATGGCATCCAATATTTGATTTTGGGCTGCACATGGCACACATGTCGAACTTGTGAATTCCTCATACAAAGGTTTTAATGGAATGGTTTGAGAATAAGATTCCAATGTGATTAGTAAAATAAAAATCGTTTTACTGATTGTTAATAATTGACGTTTCATAAATATACTTCAGATTGTTAATTTGTATATAAAATGGTCTTATTTATTTAATTCTGCTTTCTTATTTATTAAAGCCGCAAAAGTAGTTTTTTCTTTTATATGGGCCTATTTGCAGAACAAAATAATAGTGCACTAAAAACAAATTGATATATACAGAAATTTATTTACAGTGTTATGGGAAAAATGCTCCGTGTGAATCGCTGGCAGTTAGTTTCTGCATTCCCTGGGCTAAAGTGATGGGGACCCTCGGCTCCGCCCGGAATGACAACTTTTATCTAATGGCCCGGACGATATGAAAAGGGCAAAGGCGCCTGGAAGCTTACATTAGCTCATGAAAAGGATGAAAAATGGTGTTGTGGAAATTTGTCTGATATTCTTAAGCCTATAAATTGAGATTATCAGACTATCTTTGCATAGTCTATATGAAAGATATAATTACAATATGAAGTAAATGAATCAATCACAAATTACTATTAAAACAAAAACAGGTATTTACACTAAAAAAATTAATATCTAAAAAATCAAAAAAATGAAAACAATATTATACTATTTAATCGTAGCCTTTTTATTTGCGGCTAATCTTGCAAATGCACAGGAGAGAACTTTAGCAGAACAACAGCAGTTCCAACAAACAGCAACACTCGAATGTAAAAATGGGGAAATGCTTCATGATTTTGTGAATACAAATTTTACAAAGGAGCAGGAAGCATATCAACTTGGTGGTGCCCCTGAGGGAGATTATACGGGTGATATATTTTATTCGGCAGACGGAAGTAAAATATTTATTGCAAATAGTTATTCAAACAATATCACAATACTAAATGCAGACGGAACATTATCGGATAATATTTCAGTGGGAAGCTATCCGTTAACCCTCGCACTAAATGATGATTATGCAGTTGTGCCTTGTTCAATGTCTTCTGATGTTTACATTATTGACTTGTCAGACAACAGTATAGCTGCAACAATTGCCCTTAACGGTGAACCCGTTACTGTCGAAATTTTAGGTGCAAAAGCATACGTAGGTTGTGATACAGACCCTGAGCTGCTTGATGAATGTGCGATCATTGATTTATCAACTTTAACATTGGAAAATACAATTACAAATTTTCCTGTTAAATTAACCTCCGTTGCCTGGACTTTTAACAACGGAAGACGTATTTACACTTATAATAATTTTGCGGTTTCTGATGATAACACTTACCTTATTGCAGGGAACTGGACAGATAAAATCAATTTTTACAATACAACCACAGCTGCAATTGATTATGAGCTCAATGCTACAGAACCCAAGAGAGTTTCAAAATCCGGAGACGGTTCAACTGTTGCAGTTTTTTGCCCAAATGATGTTTGTCAGGTTGATATTGCCACTCATTCTATTACAGAAACTGTTAATCTGGGTCCACTGGAAATTCCATATCCTTATAATGGAATTTCAAATCAGGAAGGATCAAAAGCATTTGTTGCTTTAGACAATAATAATTCCGGATTTGTCAATTTTACAAATTCTACCTTAAATACTGTTTCTGCAACTAAGAAACCGGCATGGATAGGTGTCAACCCCGACCGCACTAAAGTTATTTCAGGCCAGTATCGATTTAGAATATTGGATTTTAATACCGAAGAAATTCTTGGCCAGTATGATGGATTGGGATCAGAAAAAGGGGCTGTAGCCCCTGATTTGTCTTATGTTGCAGCCATCAATTTCGCCTCTTTCGAAGGGCCATTCTTTTTCAATACTTCAAACCTGGACAATATTTTTATTGATAATTATGTGCTGACAGGCGAAGACCCTGAAGGCGATGCTCCGATGCGAGTAAATATTACTCCCGACGGGCAAAAGGCTCTTATAATTAATGAACTATCGCATAATATTTCAGTTTTTGATATTCCAACAAGGACTTTTACAAATCACATTGAGCTTGGAGGCGCCCCAATGGAAATTGATATTACTTCCGATGGAAATTATGCCGTAGTTACAACTGCTTACATTCAAAGTGAAATTGTAGTTATCGATATTAATGCAGGAACAGTAGTAAAAGAAATCTCTGCCGGAGAATGGTTGCAAGCTGTGGAAATTCTGCCTGATGACTCAAAAGCATACATAAGGGATTATCAAGACAAGGTTTTTGTTGTTAATCTTGACGGTGCTTCAAGCAGTTTGGAAACTACAATTACTTCTTGTGGAATGGGCACTTATTCAAGTTTTAGTCACGGAATTTTTGGGGGCCTGGTTGCAACACCTGATGGAAGTCATTTATTTGTTAGTTCAACCTGGAATGATGAAGTTATAATTATTAATACTGAAACCGATGCAATTGTCAATCATCTTGCAACAGGTGATTCTCCGTATTTTTTTGATTTCAACGAAGCAGGCAACAGGGCAATTGTTTGTGATATTTCGGATGACATATATTCTTTAATTGATGTGGATGGTGCAAACACTACTGTAATTAATAGTTTTAATGTCGGTGGTGAGATGGCTTTCAGGCTTGCATATAATGGTATAAAGGACGAATTTGGAATAACAGTTTACGGAAATGAATTTTATGATGATGGCGGTAAACTTCTTACCGTTGATGCAAATACAGGTGAAGAAATAAGTACAGTAAACTTTACATCTGAGGATGGAAATGCCCTGCAGGTTTTATACGATATCGTCGGAAATCCTATTGTCTTAACTGAAAACAAAATTATTTACGGAACCGAAGAATATGTATTTCCCGAGAAAGTAAAATATATGGCATATTCACAACAAGAAAATGTTGCACTTGCAATTTCGTCGATTGATGATAATTTGCATGTTATTGATTTTTCAACAATAAACATTGAGAATTTTAATATTTCGACAAACAGTTTTGTCTTAAAACAAAACACTCCAAATCCCGCAAAAGGATTTACAACCATTAATTATGAAATTAAAGAAACAGGTAATGTAGAGTTATCTGTTTTCGATAATTCAGGGAAATTAATACAACATTATATCAGCGGCATCCAGGATAAAGGGAATTACTTTTTTGAGATAGAAACTTCTGATTATATTTCAGGAATATATTTTTATAAATTATCTGTAAATAATCAATCACAAACAAAAAAGATGATTGTGG
>JBDLJL010000250.1:0-5822 GCA_039714415.1 Bacteroidota bacterium | reverse complement strand
TTGTTTCTATTGTGTTTTCAAGGTCAATTCTATTTCTTTTTCCAAAATAGATTGTGTCTTCTATTTCTGTATTATCTACATAACCAATGTCATTAATGCTGTTTTCAAGAAAAGTTTCAAAAGATAACAATAAACGGTCATTAGGCCTATAAGTTGGTTCCAGGCTAATTTCATATGTTTTTTGATTGTAACTATTTGGAAAGCCAAGCCCCAATTCTAAATCAAACATTAGCTTTTTTCTGTTATCGGTTGACATCCAGGTAAAAAACCTTTGCGCTGCCGGTTCAATGTATACCCTGTTGTCAACTCTGGCTTCATAATAATCGTGTGTTTCATATGGATCAATCCCCAGGTAAAATCCCCAGGAATATTGGTTTTTAAATCTTAAAAAAGAATTCATAGAAATAAAAGAACTTGTATAAACTTTTGGATTATACAATTGAGAATAGCCAAAAGAAAAATTATTATACATGCTCAGTAGTCGCCAGAACGGTTTAAAAATATTGTATGAGAACCATACCCTTGAACTTATTTCATTGTTTCTTCGCATAAAACCCATATCATTAGGATTATAGGTGTCACTCCCAATCTTATTACTGATCGAATATTTAAATTGGCCACTTGTTTTTGAGAAATTAAGATATGAATAGAAACCTCGTTCCGGTTTTGGTGTTTTATCCCAAATCTGGCTAACTGCACCTTTGGCAAATAACTGGTGCGTTTTTTTCTTGTTGTATAAACTAAGTTCAGAACCTGTTACATTTGCATAATAATTATCTTCAAATCGTGAAAGGTTTGTGTTAATAATACTTGTATAAGAATTGTTTTTTAGGGTTTTATCAAAAACAAGCACATTATAATTAGTAAAAGGTTGGGTCATAGCTTCACGCTCAGTATTTAATATGCTATCTTTGATTGTTGCATAGGTGTTTAAGGTCATTCCGTTTAAAAATCCAACAGCCAAACCTTTTGGCGACCTACCTGTAACTTTGGTGGCATTTATTAATTGGGTTACAGAAGGATTTTTTGTTATACTTTCATTTTCATTAAGTTCATCATATACGTCCCAAAATTTATTAGGTGTTCGCCCTATCCTTCGGCTATAAAAAATGTCTGCCCTTTCAAACAGTTCTGTACCTTCGGTAAAAAACTGCCTTTTTTCGTCATAAAAAACTTCAAAAGGTGAAAGGTTAAGTACCACATCATCTGATTGAATCTGACCAAAATCGGGAACGAGCATCATATCAAGTGTATAACTTTCATTGATTCCATATTTAAGGTCCAGGCCACCGCGATAAAAGTTTGTCCAACTTGAGTTTTCCTCATTATTTTCTATGTAGGCTGATACATATGGTGTAAACGACAGGCGAAGTGGTGGTGATACATTTTCAATTCCGTTTAGTTCACCTTGTTGGTTAATCCAACCCTGCTTTTCACGGTTAATGAAGCTCCATGTTGAGGTCTCCCTGTATCTTTCAATATCCCTAAAAATATTTATTCCCCATTTTTGAACATCTTTTTTGGGGAATCGTAATGCTGAATAAGGAATTTTATATTCAACTACCCAACCATTGTCAACAATTTTTGTTTCACTTTTCCATACGGCATCCCAGTTTTTATCTTCAGGTCCGTTTTCTTGTCCTTTCTTGTCAACTTGAACATTAACAGGCGTTACAAAAAAACCAAAAGCATTTATGCCATTGTTGTAAGGATCAATATATACTCCAAACATATCAGAGGAGCCAAAACCATCCCTGGGTGTATATTGCTTCATTATGCTGTCAGGATGGTTGTCTAAAAGCATAGCAGCTATGTATATGGCTTTATCATCGTAAACAATTTTTACTTCAGATGAGAGACTTGCCTTTTTACCGTTATATGGTCGTAATTGGACAAAGTCTTTTGCTATAGGAACATTTTTCCAGCAATCATCATCTAAAACAGCATCAATTTTAGGTGGATTGCTTATTCTTACAGTACTAATTTTTTTTATTGAATCTTGTGCTGACAGGTCTGCCAGATTTAATATTCCAATGAGGGTAAATAGAAAAAATTTCTTCATTTAAAAAAAGCTTTAATAACGATCTCCTATTTTTTCATCACAACCCCCAACTGTAAGAAAAAAAATCTATTTTATATTTTATGATTAGTAAATAAAATGTTTATTGTTTTTATATCTAAATTATATCCGTTAATGTTTTTTCATTAACGGACATTTGATACTCCCTTTTTTACTGTTACCGATTATTTTAGTTTTTTAATTTCCAGTTTTTTTCTCATCATCTTCTTCAAGCACCCCTGCTCTAACTTTTGAAATTGTATCTAAACCACTTTTTACTTCAATATTTATTCCGTCAGACAAACCTGTTTCAATAGCCAGTTCTTCAAATACCTGTTCTTCTTTTTGTAACATAACAAAAGCTGTATCGTTTTTAAATTCAATAAGACTTTCTTTAATAGCTATAACTTCATCTTTTTTGTCCAAAACAATATCTGCATTTGCACTATATCCGGCACGGATAAACTGGGTTTCTTTTAATTTTACATCGGCTTTAATTTCAAACTGTATAGCACCATTTTCTTCAACCCCTTTTGGTGATATATATTCTAAACGGGCATAAAAAGTGTCGTTTTCAATGGCACCAATACGCAACATTAAATCCATTCCCTGTTTAATTTTTCCAACTTCAGTTTCATCCACCTTACCCTTAAAAATCATGTCATTCATGTCTGCAACAATAGCCAAAGTTGTTCCGGCATTAAAAGTGTTACTTTCAATTACTGAATTGCCTTCTTCAACAGGTACGTCCAGAACCATTCCGGTAATTGTCGATCTGATTATTGTATTAGTTACCTTTCCTGATTTTTTTAACACCCCTTCTTTTATTAGCTGCAAGTTATTTTCTGCTGCATCAACTTCTTCTTTAGCACTTTGATAATCCAGTTCGTTTTTTTGAAATTCAGCTTGGGCAATAACTCCTTTATTGAAAAGTTCTGTTTGTCTTTTAAATATTAGCTTAACATCTTTAAATTTAATATTAGCTTGCTTTAATCTGGTTTCCGCATTGTTCAGGTTAATCATATTAGGTATGATCTTGACTTTAGCAATCAAATCACCTTTTTTCACCTTATCGCCTGGTTCAACATAGAGTGTTTGAATAATACCTGATACTTTTGGCTTTATTTCTATTTCTTTTCTGGGCACTACTGAACCTGTTGCCACTGTTTTTTTTACAATATTTGATATAAAAGGTTTTTCAGTTTTATAAACAACCGGTTTTTTCTGGGACTTCTGATATAAAAATACAATAGTCCAGACAAACACACCTGTAATTATTACAAGTAGGGAAATTCTTATTATTTTTTTCATTTCTTTTTAACTATTAAATTTAGGCATCTTATTAATTTTCAATATAATGCTGTTTAGATAACGAATGACGTTCAAAAGTCCTTTCGGACGTTTTGAATCTTTATTCAACTTTTGAACGTCCGATAGGACTTCAAAACGTTTTAACTAAACGGTATTGATTTTCAATATCAAATTTATTCATCTCTCAATGCATCAATTGGTTTTATACTAACGGCTCTTTGTGCTGGTATTAATCCTGCAATTGCACCTGAAATAACCAGAATTATTAAAGCGGTCATAGCTATACTAAAATCCACAGAGGGGTGCTTGAAGAACTCTAGGTCAGAACCTGAACTTTCAAGAGCATAATTAATTAATTCAACTAACCCAACACCAAGTACCAAACCAATATAACCTGCCAAGGCTGTTAAAACAACAGATTCCATTAAAATCTGGCTGATAATTTTAAAAGGGGTAGCACCAATTGCTCTTTGTATCCCAATTTCTTTAGTTCGTTCCTTCACAATAATGAGCATAATATTACTTACCCCAATAACACCGGCCATTAAAGTTCCTGTACCTACAATCCATATTAACACAGAAATACCCGTAAATAAACCTCTTGTTTTCCTAAATTCTTCTTCCAGATTAAAGCCTCTAATTGCCTGTTTATCATCAGGGTGGATGTGATGCCTTTCTTTTAATATTGTTCGGCATTTTTCATCAACCACTGAAACAGGAATATTTTCTTTAGAAGTAACTGAAAAGTAATGAACTACATCTCCAAAATTATATGCCTTTTGCAATGCTGTGAAAGGAAGGTAAATAGTTTGTTCTTTTTCACCGCCAAAATTCATTTTACTTATAGGCTCAATTATTCCAACTACTTGAAAATAAACACCTTTTATTCTAATGTATTCTCCTATGGGGTTTTCTTCTTCTTCAAACAGCACTTCTTGCACTCTTGTACCAATGGCACATACTTTTCTGCTTTGGTCAATATCTTTATGGTTAATAAACCTGCCTTCTAATATTTTGTTGGGGTCAATCCTATTCATTTCGGGATAATCACCCTGAATAGTAAATGCACCTGTTTTTAAGCCTCTTGTTACATTGTTTTCACCATCGCCAACGCCCCAACCCTGAAGTCTGGGTGCCAAGATATCGATTTCAGGTATATTATCCTTAAGTGCTTTCATATCATCATTAGTGAAATGATACCTGCGTCCTCTTGTGAAACCTTTATAGGGCATTGTTGTCCTGCGTGCCATAATGAAAGCACTATTGGTTGCAAAATTTTCAAAACCTTCAAAAACGGAATTTTCGAGGCCTTTTCCTGAACCCAGCATAATTATTAGCATAAATATTCCCCAAAACACTCCAAATGCAGTAAGGAATGTCCTTAATTTATTGCTTTTTAATGCCGCGTATATTTCTTGCCAACGATCTAGGTCGAACATGATTCTATTGTTTTATTGCTATATTGTTTATAATATAAAACCATTTAGTCATTTAGTACTGTAATTTCTCGTTCGTGAACTTTATTAACCAATTTATTTCTTTGGGTAGTTTTTCTAATTCTGAAAATATATGATTATATTGATTCTCAGTCAACAATTTTCTTATTTTTGATTTCTCATTCCAATCAAAACATTCTTTTAATGAACCAAAACTAT
Organism: Bacteroidota bacterium; assembly: GCA_039714415.1. Lineage (GTDB taxonomy): Bacteria > Bacteroidota > Bacteroidia > Bacteroidales > NBLH01 > NBLH01. The sequence goes on along the minus strand of JBDLJL010000250.1, from coordinate 797 downwards.
ATCTGTAAAACTTAATTTTGTCCTTTTTCCCATAACGACCGAAACCCTCTGCCATGTTTGCAGAAATGCTATCAGCAGCCTTAACAAATTGTTTTCCAACCGTATCTTTTGCAAAATAATCCCATTGAATAACAATATCCCATATATAATTTGATAATAAAAATGCAACCTTATAAGCAGTTATGTCATTCAATTTTAAATATCGACTTTCCATTTTCTTTCAACAATATAACAATTCAACAATATAACACTATATATCATTCATCCCTTAAAGCCACAATGGGCTTAATTCTTGCTGCTTTGGTTGCCGGAACAAGACCAGCCAGGGCACCCGAAACAACCAGTAAAATAGTAGCACTTACCGCAACCCTGAAATCGGCTTCCGGGTTTCTGAAAAAATCACTGACGGGCATATTGCTTGAAATTAATTCAAGCAAGCCAACGCCCAGGACAAGACCTAAATAACCTGCAAATCCGGTTATTAAAATACTTTCCATCATTATCAGGCCAACCACAGATCCTGGTGTTGCGCCAATTGCTTTACGGATTCCTATTTCTTTAGTCCTTTCTTTAACAACAATCATCATAATATTACTTACACCTACAATTCCGGCTATAATTGTACCTATTCCAATAATCCAGATAAAAATCCTTATTCCCAGGAATAGGTTTTGAAATTGTTCAAATTCTTTGAGTGTATTACGAATATATACAGCTTGTTTATCTTCGATATTATAATGGTGCCTTTTGGCCATGTTGGCTCTCATATTTTCAATCATTTGTTCACTTTGGGCTAC
>JBDLJL010000249.1:0-5848 GCA_039714415.1 Bacteroidota bacterium | reverse complement strand
ATCAAAGTTTGCGGAATTAGGTACAACCTCTAGGCGCCAGATATTAGGACCGGGTCCGGGTAACGAACTGTAAAAAACGGTCACTCTAGTCCAATTGACCCACGATATTCCATTATTCATTTTTGATAATGAATTAAAAGGGAAGTATACTTTATTTCCAGAAGTTATAGTTAACCTTGAGGTTTGAGACAAAACAGAACTTGAAAAAACAATAAAAAAAAATGGGATGAGTAAAAAAGATCTCATCCTAATTTTTTTTATTTTTTTATAAATTATGATCATTATCGACCTGAATATAATTTTTAAATAAACATATCAATTATTTTAACATCTACATAATTAAATAATTGTACATAGTTCATCCATTTTAGAAACAAGATAAGGGACTTAAAGGTTAGAAAAGTTCCGTTCTAAAGAGCTACAAGTGATAAAAAAATATTTGCTGAATATCTACCTGGTCCAGCAGCAACAGCACCTGTTGGTAAAAACTGACTAGTGCAATTGGCTGCTGTAGCACATTCCCAATGTATAACAAAAGCGTTATCAACAGAATTACCTACATTACCTGTACCATTATTAATAAGAGCTGTTGTAGCGTTCACCAGGTCACCATATGCACCAAAATATGTTGCCGAAACACAACGGCCAGGAAAGCATGTTCCAGTAACATCATTATCAACTTGAAGTGCAACTAAATTAAGTGGAATTATTGCACCGCCTGTTGCAGTAAAATCTGCTACATCAGTACCAAAGTTCAAAGTCCAGTTCGTTGAGGATGCAACGGTAAAACGAGTATCATAAGCAGTACTATTAACTATCCCATTGGTAATTTGATCTATTGAGTTAAATACAAATTCCATGTTACCACCACTTACAATATTAAGCCTCAAAATAGAATTAATGGTAATTGCCATAGGAATTATGGCTTGATCGCTAACAGGCTGTGCAACAGCTACTTGCCCTGCGAAAATTAAGGATAAAAATCCTATCAGTACTTTTTTCATAATTTCTGTGTTTTTAAATGAATACTTAGTTTTTGTGACCGCTGAACAACCTATAAAAAAGGGAAAAAGCGATCGATTTATTTATTATAAGACGCTACATTATTACTAATAGTTGTACAAAAAAACAACAATTTTCTATATTATTAAATCAATTTTATAAAAGTAACTTTTTTAATGACAAAACAAGCATTTTCTTAGACAAAAAGAATTAAATATAATTAAACTTTAAAATTAGAACAACAAATTTAGAAATTAGTTAATGAAAATAGATTATTTGTAATTATTATTTAGCACAACTCTATTTATTCATTGACCAAACATTAATTATTTATTTGCTATGTAAGAACATTTTATTCGTTATTATTGTTTGCAAATATATAAATATAGTTAGAATTGTTACTACTTGTGTTATGTTAAATATAAAACTAACAGGTTTAAACTTAATTTATAAATGTAATTATCTAAATATTACATAATTAAATAAATATAAATCTGTCGGTTTGTGTTATGTTATTTTATGCTCATCTTGACACTATTTCTACAATTTTTTTACCTTTATTATCTTGCTATTTGAAATTATTGTTTTTCCTTCAGTTTTTTCTATTGGTACTTCTTTTTTATTCTCTTTTTGTAATTCTTTAATATCAATAACTTCTTTAGCTGGTTTTCCTTTTTCCTGCTTTATCTTTTTAATTTTAAAAGTATCATTTACAGGTTTTTTATTTTCTTCCTTGGTTTTTTCGGTCAAATCATTATCAATCGCTTTTATTTCTATATGTTCATCTTTTACCATTTCATCTTTTACAACATGCTCAAGTTTTTTCTTATCAATCTCATTAAATGTTAAGTCATTTTCCACTATTTTTTTATTCTCTTTTAGAATGTCCTTATCAGGCAAATTTTCTTTTTCTTTATTTAGTTTTTTTACAGGTTTTTCTACTGATACAACATTCTTATTTTCCTTTTTAACTTTTTTTACAGTCCGTTCTTTTTCTACTTTTTTATCATCTCTAAATAGCAATTCTTTTAACGCCTTAACATTTTTTATCGGTTTTTTATATTTTGGTTGTTGTTCTTTAACTGGTATATCATCCTCTACCGTTTTTTGGTTTTCTGGTTTTAATTCTTCAACGGTTAGAATTTCTTTTACCGGCTTCTTAATTTCTATTTGTTGTTCTTCTACAGATAAACTTTTTTCTAAAGGGTCTTTTTTTTCTTTTTGTATTTCTTTAATGGTTATATCATCATCTCCTGGTTCAGTAGATTTATTATTCTCAGAAAAATCCAATTTAAAGCCAATAACTAAAATATCATCGGTTTGTTCATTTTCACCCATCCATTCATTAATCACCAGCTCTAAAATATTTTTTTGCTCTTCAAGTGGCATTTTATGAATTTCAAATAGTAAATCCCTGAAATTTTTAGTCATAAACTTCCTGCCCTGCGGACCACCAAACTGATCGTGAAAACCATCGGTAAAAATGTAACAGGTAGTTGGTTTATCAATTTTTATAATATGTTTTGTGTAATCATGAGATTCAACCTGAAATCCACCTACAGGGAATTTATTACCCCTGACCCTGAATATTTTTTCATCTTGTATATATATTAATGGGTTTTGCGCACCGGCATATTCCAGGGTCTTGTTTTCCGGATCTATCACGCAAAGTGCCATATCCATACCATCCCGGTTTTGTGTTGCTTCCTGGTTTAATGATGTCCTGATACCAAGATGCAGCTGACCCAATATTTTATTTGATTCCAGGATGCCTTTACCCACAATATCATTTAAAAGGTTATGACCTAACATGGACATAAATGCTCCAGGAACACCATGCCCGGTACAATCTACAGCAGAAACAATAAATTTTTTGCTTCCGTTAGACGAACTTGAGCCACTACTTACTTGAACAGGATTTTTTTTATTTTTAGCTCCGTTTCTTTCAAGTTTTGTATCTGCGAACCAATAAAAGTCACCACTTACTATATCACGAGGTTTAAAAAAAATAAATGAATCCTTTAAATGTGATTGCATTAATATTTGTTTAGGCATCATTGCTTCCTGGATCCGCTGGGCATAGTTAATACTTTGCATGATATTCTTGTTCTGGTACTGTATCTGATCCATAGCATCTTCCAGCTCGTCATTTTTATTTTTTACCTGGTCACTTTTTATCTCAATTTCAATTTTTTGTTGTTCAAGCTGTTTATTAGCTTTTCTTTTTTGCATAAATGCAACAATGGCACCTATAATAAGAATGATTAGCAAAATTATCCCAATACCTGCACCAATAAGTTGCAAATCTCTATTAGCTATCTGTTCAGCAAGAAATTCTTCATTTTGTTTTTTTAGTAAATTTTCTCTTTCCTGAAGCTTATTAATCTCCTTTAATTGATCATTTATTTGTTGTTCCCTAAGAAGGGAATCTTCGGCAGCAGAAATTGCATTTGATAAAGAGTCTTCCGCTAATTTTTTTCTTAAATCCAGCAATTCATACTCTTTAGCCTGAAACTCTTTTTCATCAATTAAAATTTGTGATTTTTCTTTTTCTGCAATTAAGTCTTTATCTTTATCATCTGCCCTTTTATTTGTACCTTTTTCTTCAATGAGTTTTTTATATATTAAGAAATTGTCGAAGTACTGATCGTGTTTTTTCTTATTACCATATGCTTTATACAACTGTGCCAGTAGTCTGTAACACGTTCTTAATAATAATGCATCGTTCAATGAATTGGCAATTTTCAACGCTTCTTCAAGGTTTGTTTGGGCTGTGGAATAATCCTGGGTATAAATTTCAATGGTAGCCACTTCCATTAAACTGGCAGAAATATCATGCCTGTTATTTAGCCTTCTGCTAATTTCAAGGCCCTTATCATAATACTTTTTTGAATTTTTGAGTTGCCCCATCTCTGCATAAACAAAAGCAATATTGCTATATATTTTTTTCTTGTTGCTATAGCTACCTATTTGTTCATAATATTGAGCCGATTCAAGATATTTATCAATGGCATTTTGGTGTTCACCGGCTTTCAGGTATACGGAACCACTTTTATACAGGTAGTAACCAACCATCCTGTATTTTTTCTGTTTTTTATAATCATTTATCAATGAGGCATATTGATTTAGTTGATTTTGCTGTTCAGATGAAATTTGGGCAGAAACCATAGCTTCACTGAAAACAAAAAACAGTAATAAGATACCGAAAAGTATTTTTTGTAATATTTTATGGGAAAATGTCACTTATTTTTGACAGAATTATAAGTTTTCAATAGTACAAAATAATGAAATATTCTCAAGTTTAGGAAATTTATTTTACCCACTAAACTGAAAACGTTAGTTTTTCATTAATTAAATCAAAAACTGAACCAGAAATTAAAAATTGGGAATTAGAATTTAGAAATTTACAGTAGACCTTATATCCGCAGCAACAACCCTACGAGGGTTATTTTCAATAAATTATAAAACAAGAACTAATGTATGCAAAATCCTCGTAGGGTTTATGAACATTAAGTTTAAAAATCTACTTGCGGATTTTAGGGTAGACAGTAGAGGCCCTGGTTTAAAATAACAGTGATACCTAAAACTATTTTGTTATGTTTTAATTAACAGGTAATTAGAAATTTGTAATTAAGTAACTAAAAATAAGCGTCTAATATCCTTAATTACTAATACACCAATTACTTGCAGAATATAAGCAATACAGATATTTTAAATATCCCAGAATATCTAAACTAGAGCGACAGTAGTTAGCAGAGGGCAAATGACAACTTAATCACCTAATTACGAATTACCAACTATTCCACATTTCCACTAATTCATCATTAATTGTCCGGTATTTCTTCATCAAATTAGCTGTCAGGCAGGAATGGACAGGCAATATACCCAATAAATCACCTATTTTTAACGATTTAATAAAACCAACAGATGCTTTAATGATACCATGTTCCTGCGATAAACTATTAACAAAAATCTTTTCTTCTATTTCTGTCCAGCCATTTCTTGTTAATTGTACCACTTTTCCAAAAATTTTATTTCCGTGTTTATCAATAATATATTCTTTTGAAAAATGCACTGCTCCTCCATAAATCAAAACTTCGCCCCTTTCGGGATATATATCTACCACCGGGCAAGCTACTGCAACAGCAATATCACGTTCATTACAAACACCAATATTGCTTTGCATCAAATCGTAAAACACGAAATTTCCCGGTCTAATTTCATCTATACCATTAAAATCTTTAGCTAATGTACAGGAAGGGGTATCTCCCATCGAAATGATTAAATCAGAATATTGTTTAACAAATTTTTCCTTAAGTTCTATCAACTGTCTTTTTCCTGTTTCAAAGATATCAAGAACACTTTTCTGATTAGAAGCTTTGTATGTATGACCAAAATGAGATAAAAACCCTTTGAATTGCAGATTTTTATTACTTTCAGCAGTCTGCAAAATTTGTTGAATTTGTTCGAGGTTTTCAGATAATACCCCTGCCCTATGATATCCTGTATCAATTTTAATAAAAAAACCAATTTTTTGTTTTGTATTTTTAACCAGATATTGAATTGTCTCTTGAGAACTTATCAGAATATTTAACTTAATTTTTTTTGCCAAATTTTCAATAGTATTCAATTCCCTTACATTTAATGGAAAAGCAATAGTAATATCATTCCAGCCATGACTGGCAAAATAACTGGCCATACCAACAGAAGAAACCGTAATTTTATCTACACCGGCATCTCTAAACCAATTACCAATTTCAGCTGATTGATGTGTTTTAAAATGTGGACGGAAAATTAATTTATGTTTTTGGGCTTTTTCAGCCATAAAATGGATATTTTCCAAAAC
>JBDLJL010000248.1:0-5886 GCA_039714415.1 Bacteroidota bacterium | reverse complement strand
TGGTTTATATCAATAATTACCGGTTTATATTCAATATCGGCATCTACTTCAACATCTTCAAAAATTGAAATTCCGATTAACAATTTGAATTGATCTTTCTCATTATTCAGGTCAACTATACTATTATCATAATTTGACTCGCTCGTAGCCAAATTTAGTTCAGCTTGCATTAGCTCCTCTTTTGCCGAAAGCCCTGCTGCAACCTTACTTTCAATTATTTCTTTACTAATTTTCTGATTATCGTATTCCTCTTTTGAGATCTGAACTGTTTTTTGCTTTTGATAAATAAAGTAAAATGCCTGGGTTACACGGCGCTCAAGGCTTAACATTTGAATAGCATAACTTAAGGTTGCAGTTTCAAGACTAAGCTGATTTCGCCTTAAGTTCATTTTTGTCCGATTGTATGTGAACAAAGGCTGGTTAAATTCAAGATAAAAATTATTATCAAAGCCCTTATAAGTTGAATTGTTTGCTTCTGAATAATTATCCTGATAAGACAAATTGTTACGAAGAACCAATGTTCCATCCGTTTGTTTTACCGGCTGTGCAATAATTAAACTACCATATGTCATCTTATTTTCCTCGGTATACCATTCAGAAAAATACTCATTATATACTTCCTGCACAGAATATCGTATGGGAGTAAAATCTAAAGAAAAGCGAGACTTTAAAGCGGCAAGTTGAGCATTTAAGTTTTCTTTATTGCGCTCCATATTAAGCCTTGATTTTTGAATATCAGGACTATTCTCCATGGCAATATTCATTGCATCGTCAAGTGTTAAAACCTTAGCTATTGTATCTTGTGCATTTAGCAAGTTAGTACTAATCAGTACAGACACTATAAGTATTAATTTAATGATATTCATTTGTTTATATTGTTTGTTAATCTTAAATATTGTTATAATGTTTTATTGTTCTAATTGTTTTATCTCAATCTATTAATTCTACATTCGGACAAGTTTCAACAATATAACAATTTAGCAATTTAACAATGTTGGTGAAAATTTGAGAACATTTACCAATCTATTCTATACTTTATTAATTGATGGCATTAAAAAATTCTATATTTATTTACTTTTAACCCATTTTATTGCATCAGCAAAAACCATATTACCAATTGATTTATTATTTAATTCTACTTTTGCAGAATCTGCTGATATATAAAATGTTCCTAAATAATTCCAACCCGTTTCAATTTCTTCATGCTGTAGAGATATTTCTTCCTCACCATCATCATGAAATACTTTAAAGTTATAATTCGTTTTTTCCTTCTTTCTTCGTCGCCTGGATTCTACTTTATCAATATTACAATAAACATCATACAAGGCAGCTTCTCCAAGTTTGGCATTCCATATTGCGATACGGTTTCCATCACCGGTTTTAGTATACAATGCTGACCGCACATATTTACCATAAAAGCCAGAGCTAAGCACAGATTTCCAAACACCCGGTGGGTTCCACCACCTTAAACCGGTATATTGATATTTTTGTTTTTGGTTTTTCTTAATTAAAGATTTAAGATAGCTTTGATTTGTAACCTGCCTATATTCAAAACCTTCATCTTCATTATCAACAATAATTTCATTTTTTCCATGAATAGTTGTAAACATTGGATAATCATTAAGCCCATCAAATGGTGTTACTTTTTTTAATTGATCAAAATCCGTAAAATCAAAAACCAGGTTATTCGGAAGGTTTTCTGAAATATGGGTAAAAATCTTCATACGAGCAGGTTCACTGGAAAAAACAAAGCCAATTTCCTTAGCTGATCTAGCCGGGATAAGAATTTTTCGTGAAAAACCAACATTCGCCAAATCATCCCAATCCCGATTATTGCGATTACGCTCACCTACCATTTCAACACTAACGGTAATTAAACCATCCACCTCTTCTGGATTAGCTACTTTAAAACGTAGTTGGTATTTACTGTATTCACCTTGCATCACCTTGTAATTCTCAATATCTTTCACCAGAAAACCTGCTAAGTCATTTTTATTATACCAGTTATTTACATCAGATGAAATAGTATCATGAAATACATTTATCATTGCTGAATCAATTGTTTTAAAATCAAAACTTTTATGACGGTTATTTTTCATAATATCACTAAGGAAACTATTGAATTCATTTTCCCCATACCTGGCCCTGAACAGTGAAAAAAGGTAATTACCTTTAGCAACGATTACCTCGTTTAATGTAACACGTTCATATTCCTCTTCTGCTTTTTCTACACCTTTATTAATTAATTCTTTTAACGAAGCCTGTTTTAATTCAAGATTAATTCTTTCCCCGGAACTAATTCCGGCACGATACCACCTTCTTTGCTGTTCTGCACTTACATTTCTTTCTCTCAAATAAGCTTCAAAAGCCATATTAATTATTGGCCACCGATCCGATTTAATTTGTGTAACATAAGTGTAAAAATTAGGGAATAGTGTGTATGTATTACGGTCTACAATTTCACGAAACTGGTACCATTCTTTAGGTGTTGCCATAAAATTTCCCCGAATAAAACGTTTAAAGATACGTGCCTGTAACTCTTCAGGCAAAATATCTTCATTGTCCCGCTTCATTTTATCCTCTTCACGTTTTTTTCTTTTTCTAAAGTCTGTTTCTTCCATAATCACCCCCTTTTCAGGGAATAATATCATTTCCGGTTGAACGGCATCACTACTGGTTGACCAAATATGCTTATCGGTTGAAAACTGAACAGGAACTTCAACTAGCAAAAATCGATTAAAAGGATATTTAAAATCAATGAACGTTTCATATTCATTCTTTAATTCCCTGATTAACTGGGGTAAACTATCAGCTAATTCATTAAAATACGCTTCAAAATATTGATTTCCATCCCGGGCATAAATGCTATATTCAACAGAATCAACATCAATACTATACTTTTTATAATCGGCAATTAGCAAGCTAATTTTTGGTAAGGGGAATTCCGGTTTAAATTGATATACACCTGCTGATAGATTATTCATTTTTCCCTGGGAAACAGCAGTTAAGCTTTCATCCGTTTTAACCGTTAATGAATAACTCGTAAAATCAGGTAGGTAAACAGCCGGTTTTATTGATGCATGCCCAACACCAGATACCGGATACCATAATGACTCACTGGTTAAGCAAACAAAATTATCTTGTAAATAAGCATATCGCTTTCTAAGCCTGAACAGCTCAACAGAAAAATTATCTTCATAATCTTCCAGGTTCTGATCAATAAAATGTGTATTTTCATTTATCTTACCACGGTAACTCAAAGTAAACTTTCTTTTCTCACCGGGCAATATATTTTCGCTACTTATTATTTTTAGGATATGTAAATTTCTTGAATAATTAACTTTTTTCCCTTCTAATTCTGCTGAAAGAATATTTAAGGATGGATTTAGGCTAAATATTAGTGTATCAATTGATTGTTTGGATTGATTACTTATGAAAAGATTCGCTTTGACAAAAATTTCTGCTCCCTGATGTTCTAATTCCAGATCACACGAATCAATATGAACCACTGGTTTTGAAACATATTCATTATTAAGCGAAATCATCTCCTTTTTGAACTCAATATTACCCTGCTTAATGTCGATATACTTTTTCATTAAAAACCCGCCGATAGCAAGAAAGACCAAGGTAAGAATAATCGGCAATGACCTAAATTTACCTGATTGAGGTAAGCGGCCAATTTTAATAACCGTGAAAAAAATAAGTCCCAGACCAATAAAAAAGAAAAGCCCCCGATGTAAAAGTGTTTCCTGAATATTTCCAAATCCACCAATTGTTGAGTGAATCATTGGAACATTATAGGCAATAAAATCAGCCAGATGGTAAAATTTATGATCCAGGTAAAAAATACTCAAGGCGATATATCCTAACAACAAAATAAAGGTAATGGCTTGATTTTTAATTGTAACCATCAGAAAAAAAGAAAGCCCAAGTATAAATACCAGGGTAGGCAAACTAATTAAAAAAGGATAATAAAAGTAGGTCAGTATTTCTCTTGATGAATCACTACTTAAAAAGGAAAAACCAATTCCAATTAATAGAATAACAAGGTTTAAGAAAAAAAACACTAATAAAATTCCAAATGTTTTACCCAGGATATATTCGGCATTAGTCATTGAGCGGGCGTAAATTACCTCAATGGTATCATTTTTTTTATCCTGTTTTAAAAATTCAGAGGCTAGAAAAATAGCAACAATTGCCTGACCAAGATTTAAAATAATTAAATTAGCATATGGAATTGATGCAGGTAATGCCCTGTATATCCATGGCGCACCACTGGCATCAACAAATACCGCAATATTAAACCCCCCGATTGACAGAATTGCCAAACCCGCAAAAATCCTAAAAAACCAGCCACGCAGCAGAGTACGCATCTCAAATTTTGCAACGGTCCATATGGTGTAGAATGAAAGCATTTTTTAAAAAAAGGCGAAGGCTGAGGCTGAGGCAAAGGAAGCTTTATTAAACCATATCGGTTTTTTAGCTAACTCCCTTCGATTTATTCTCCCGCCTATTCTTCTATTAAATACAAATATTTTAATTTAAGGTAATAGTTTCTATTAATCAAATATGGTTTCAAGAACCTTGCTAAGCCTCAGCCTTCACCTCAGCCTTTTTACAATAAACATAAACACTTTAAAATAAACAAAGTCAGCTTCAATAACCCACCTTAGCCTTCTTTAAAATATTCCATATAATACACATATGCGTGTTCTAAATTAGGTTCAATCTCCACTGCATTTTCCAAATCAATTTTATCACCAACCAACTGAACTTCCCAGCCCTCAGCAGTTGGTATTGTCGACGTAACCGCAAACTTTTCTTTTAACATCTCATACTCAAAACCGGAAGTATTTACCTGCCAAACATGCCCCTTAGCTTGATTAACTAACTCTTCAGGACTGCCATTAAAATGAACCGCACCATTATTAAGCAACGCTAAACTCTTGCAAACACTTGAAATATCACCAATTATATGAGTTGAAAGTATGATAATAACATCTTGCTGACTTATTTCCGAAAGGATATTTCTAAAACGGATTCGTTCTTCCGGATCAAGCCCGGTTGTTGGTTCATCTACTACAATAATTTGCGGGTCTCCAATTAGTGCTTGTGCTATTCCTAAGCGTCGTTTCATTCCACCGGAAAGTTTGTTGGCACTTCGTTCCCGTACATCAAACAGTCCTACTTTTTCAAGCCATTCATCCACTTTATTTAATCGTTGTTTTTTGTTTCTTATTCCTGATAATCCGGCAGCATAATCCAGAAACTCCCATGTTTTCAATTTTGTAAAAAAGCGAAAATCCTGAGGTAGGTATCCCAGCATTTTGCGAATTTCACGCCTGTCTTTTTGTAAATCAAATCCATTTATTTGAACAATACCGTTTGTAGGTTTCATTAATGTAACCAAAATACGCATTAAGCTTGATTTACCTGCGCCATTTGGGCCAAGTAAACCAAACATACCGTTTTCAATTTCCAGGTTTATGTCGTTAAGCGCTTGTTTACCATTTTTGTAAATCTGGCTTAATCCATCAATTTTAATTTTCATTATTAATTTTTCACAATTTCTATAGTCAATTGAAGTTGTCCAAACTCCCGGAACTTATTTATCCAGTTAGACGTTATGCTTTTAAAAGGGGTTACATTAACCAACACTTCGTTAAATTTTTGTTTCGCGCAAAGCCGCAAAGTCGCAAAGATATGATTATTAACCTATTAATCTACGTTGTCGTTAATTTTTAATAGTCTGACACATAGGCACTTATAGAAATTCGCCGAACTGTTGATTAACTCTAGTAGTGCGATTCCTAAATAACGCACTCCTAGTTGTGCATCCATAAAGTCAATTATTCTGTTGGGGTAATAGGATCACAAAAATACAAA
>JBDLJL010000247.1:0-5888 GCA_039714415.1 Bacteroidota bacterium | reverse complement strand
ATTATACAAAGGTCATTATCTGCAAATCGGCTTATATTTGAAGTAAAACCTTCCGTTTCTCCGTTATGCCCTACCATCTTATGGCCGAAGAGCTTTACAATTCCCCATCCATAACCATAATGTTTTGTATATGGTGCAAACATCTCCTTCAATGAGTCATAACTGACCAGACTATCAGTGTAAAGTGCCCGGTCCCATAGGTAAAGATCTTCAATAGTTGAATATATTGCGCCTGATGCATGAGCGTTTGAGATATTTCTGTATGCAGCTTTAACAATTTTGCCATCAACAAAATTATATCCATTTGCCTTAAGCTGTATTACTTTATTAAGTTCTTCAAAACCGGAATTATCCATTTTCAGAGGTTTAAAAATATGATTTTTTACAAAATTCTGATATGAGATCCCTGATACTTTTTCAATTATATAACCAAGCAGAATATATCCTGAATTACTATACTTAAATTTTTCACCCGGTGAGAACTGAAGGGGAAGGTTCTTAAAAGTATTAATTGTATGAATTAATTTATGCGGGTATACTCTTCTTTCTTTATTAAAACCTGGCAATTCCGTATGATCGGGAATTCCTGATGTATGAGTTAACAAATGTACAATTTCAATTTTATTACCACCGGGATAATCCGGTAAAAATTTACTGATCCTGTCATTCACATTTAACTTGTTCTTTTCCGCAAGCATCAAAATAGACATAGCGGTAAATTGTTTGGTCAATGATCCGATCCGGAATTTAGTTTTAGAATCATTATCTACATCAAACTCATAAACAGCCTTTCCATACCCTTTTTTTAAAATAATCTTCTTATTATGAGCAATAAGAACAGAACCGCTGAACTGGTTCTTTTTTACCAAAGAATTAATATACTTATCTGCTTCACTTTCAGTAATTTTATTAATAGCAAATGAGTTTGAGGTCAAAAAAACCATTAAAAATATAGTTGTGAAAATGTTAAATTTCCTCATATTTTTTCCAGTCATATTGTAATCTCCTTGTTTATATTGTTATTGAAGGTATCTATTGATAGCCCCATTTAAATAAATTAAAACGTCAAAATATAAAATAAGTTCCATATGAAAATGAGGTGTGAACGAATAACCCCTGTAAGTTGCCTGGTGTAATTCAAGGCCTCCCAGTTCCGGAAGTTTCCAAAATTTGTTTTGATTATCCATTAAAATTCAGATTTTAATTATTATTTCTTAAATCATTAATAATTCCTGCATCAATCCAATATAGATCATGGTAATATGGAGAACTATGCCATCTGGTAAAAAATAGATATTTACCATCGGGAGATACTCCCGGAAATCTTTCCTGCTTATCGGTATTGATTGAACTACCCATATTAATAGCTTTTTGCCATGCTCCTTTATCATTTTTGAAACTAATGTATATGTCGCCTGCTCCAAATCCACCATCCCTGTGTGAAGAGAATATCAGGTAGCTTTCGTCAGGGGCAATAAATGGACACCAATTTAAAGAGCCTTTTTTATTTATATTTTTATTTAGGCACTCAACTTCCGAATACTCCCCATTTTTTAATTCTGAACGACATATAACTCGAGTACCTTCAATAATCTCAAGGAAATAAATTGTACCATTGCGGGTTGCAGTAGGTGTCCATAACCCGATCAAATTATTAATTGTTTCTGGTTTACCCCAACCCTGTTCTTTTTTATTCAAAATCCAGATATCATTTTCCTGCTTTCCATTTTTAATCTTAGGTCTTTTTGAAGCAAAATATAGCTTTTGACCATCATAGGAAATAAAGGGCTGGTCATCATGATAATTACCTGAAAAATTGGCAACCATTGGTTTGGACCATTTGTTATTTTCAAATTTTACATAATAGATTTTCCTGGTTTCATTTTTCCCACTCACTGTAGACCAGTAAATTTCTCTACCGTCAGGCGTAAAGGTTGGACTGCTATGTGCTAAATGCTTAATGATATCAGGTGCAAACAATTTTGCCGATTTCCCCGGTGGTGTCTGTCCATAGTATTGCCATGATATATTATGCCCAATTAATAGAAATGTAAAAAGAATAAAAACAATGATTAACATTGCTTTTTTAATCATGTTATTCCTCCAAATTATGTATACCGGGTATAATTAAAAATGACTTGAAATTTTCGTTAAAGCGTAAATAGCTTCGACGAAATTGATTTTTCATAAAAATAAGCTTAAAAATCGATGACAATGTTATTCTCCTATACTCTTTTTAAGGATTCTGCAGGATTTACATTAGCTGCTTTGAGAGTTTGATAGCTGACCGTTAACAGGGCAATAGCAAATGAAAATATACCGGCCAATAGAAAAATCCCGAGTCCCGGGTTTATCTTATATGCATAATTTTGCAGCCAGTTATTTGCTACCAGCCAGGCGACAGGCCAGGCAATTATATTTGCAATAAGGACCAATTTCATAATATTTTTTGTCAAATAAATTACAATTCCGGTAACGGATCCACCAAGTACTTTCCGAATACTGATCTCTTTTACTCTCTGTCCGGTTGTGTAAAACGCCAATCCGATCAACCCCAGACAGGAAATAATCAGAATTATTATTGTACTAAAATTAATTAGAATTCCTGCGATGGTTTCACTATGATATAGCTTTTGTAATGCACTATCTAAAAAAGAATATGCAAAAGGATCTGCCGGCACTATGGATTTTATTTTTTTCCCCACTTTACTGAGCAATTTAGACACACTTGTATGACCGGGATTAAGAGACAGGTACATATAATATCCGGCATTTCCCCCCAATACATATAGATGGGGTTTTATCTGTTGGTGCAAAGATTCAGTATGGAAATTCTTCATTACACCAATAATTTCAAAATTATTTCTCCCAAGATTTCTAATTGTACTGCCAATCGGATTTTTTAAATTCATCTCTTTTACAGCAGCTTCATTTATAACAACACCCTTGGTTGCGTCTGTAGAAAATTCTTTAGATAAAAAACGGCCCTTTGACATTTTTATCCCCATAACTTCATCAAAATCATAACCAACCCTATCCATCCCGAAATTTATGTTATGCCCTTCTGCCATGTTATCCCATTTTAAACCATCTACTGTCCACCATCGATTTGTTATTGGATTCTGAGAGCAGGATACTCCCTTTACTTCCGGGATTTTCAAGAGTTCTTCTTTCACAATATTAAAAGATTTTCTCAGATCTCCCGCCATATCAACAACCAGGAGATTATCTTTTTCATATCCCAGATCTTGTTTGTTAAAATGCTGATTCTGTAAATATATTATAGAACCAAAAATGACCATTATAACGGACAAGGCAAATTGAAAGATGATCAACCCACTACGAAGAAATGCTCCCTTTTTATTTTTATTACCTCTGAAATTGCTTCCCAGAATATTTAGCGGCTTGGTAGATGACAATATAAAGGCAGGATAAATCCCTGCTAAGAGTCCTATAAAAAGAGGCAATAATATAATTACAATTAAATGAAAGGAAAAATATTGGAGTTGAATATTAGAATCAAAAAGCCGGTTGAGAGTAGGTAAGAGAATTATAGTTAAAATTAATGCCGCAAGCATTGATATATAAGTAAAAAAAACTGACTCAATAAGAAATTGTTTGACCAGAATTCTTTTGGAGGCTCCAAGAATCTTTTTTACTGCGATCTGTTTCGACCATTTTTCTGATCTGACAGTTGATAAATTAATATAATTAATCCCTGCAATCATCAGGATGAATAAGGCGACAAAAGAAAAAAGATAAATGTCCTGAAATCTGCCTCCTCCATCAATATTGTATAGATAACAATTCTTTAAGGGTACTAAAGATAGATCTGTTTTTGTTTCTGGATTATGTTTTGTAACGACTCCGGCAAATTTTTGATCAATTATTTTTTTGTCTACTCCTGCATCAAGCAGCACATAAGTCTCTACCATATCATATTTCCAGAGAGTTTGAACCCAATTATTAATACGTTTAAATGGAATTAAAAATTCAAATTTATTTATTCCGGTTACTTTGAAATGGGTATTTGCCGGAATATCTTTCAATATACCGGTAACCGTCATCGGTTGAGTTTTACTTAGATAACCATCATCGATTAAGATGACTTTCCCGATGGGATCATTTGTACCAAAAATTCTTTTAGCAAGCTGCTGAGTAATAACAATTGAATTGGGATCAGTTAAAAGAGTCTCGATATTTCCCTTTATTAATGGAAAAGAAAAAATATCAAAGAAAGATTGGGATACAAAAGCTCCTTCTGAAAAATATCCATTATTATTTAGAGTCAGTTTAGACTTACCCCGATGCAGGAATTGGGTAGCTTTCTTAATTTCAGGGAACTCTTTTTTTAAATATGATGCCAGAGGCCCGGGAGCGTAATAACTTTCATTTTTATAACTTACCTTATATATTTCATTTTTATTTAAATGAAAATCATCATGGCTTAACTCAAAATCTACCCACAAGAAAATCAATATTGCACAGGCCATCCCTACTGCCAGGCCACTGATATTAATAACCGTAAATAATTTGTTTTTTTTCATATCTCTTAGAACAGTTTGAATGTTTCTCATTATCATCTTTATATCTCCTTTTTATAAATAGAATTCTTCTTTTTGCCTCTATAATTTATCATTTTTTATTTATGTTTTAATGCCTTTATTGGATTGATCCTGGCTGTCTGGAAAACCTGATACCCGATAGAAAAAACAGCAATAATAAGCGCCAGTGCACCTGAAACAATAAAAAACTCCCATCCTATGTTTATTCTATAAGCATATATCTGCAACGATTTATTCATAAGAAACCAGGCGATTGGCCAGGCAATTATCATGGCATAACATACCCATTTAATAAAATCTTTGGACAGCAGGATTATTAGACCTGATATTTTTGAACCTAAAACCTTCCGAATGCCGATCTCTTTTGTTCTGTTCTGTGACAAGAAGGATGCCAGCCCGAACATGCCCAGGCAGGAGAGAATAATCGCCAAAATTCCAAAGTATTTAAACATTGTTCCCATTCTCTGTTCAGTGATATACAGATTATTAATTTGTTCATCTAAGAAGTTGTATTCAAAGGGGAAATTATTTGAATGAATTCCCCATTGGGTTTTAATATATTTTAATGTTGCGGGAATATTATTGTTTTTTATTTTTATACATATCCATTGATTATTCAGGGACAGCTTCATCGCCATGGGCCTGATTTTTTCTTGTAATGACTCAAAATTATAATCTTTAACGACACCAATGATGACTTTTTTTTCACCTAATACCTCTAACCATTTTCCTATAGGAGAATCCATTCCCATTGTTTTTACAGCAGTTTCATTAACAACCCAGGCATTTTTAAGATCAGTTTTGCGATCAGATGAAAAAAAGCGTCCTTTTACGATCTTTAATCCAAAAGTTTTTGAGTAATCAGGATCCACTGTTATTTCCACCATTGGTGTTTTGGTAAGTTCCTGCCCTTCCCAGTGTATCTGTCCCTCTCCTCCCATCATATTTAATCGAAAGGGAGGTATCATGGTTCCGGTTACATTTACAATGTCTTTGTATTCCAGGAGGCTGTTTTTAAAGGAAGAATGAGATTTTATCCGGCTTCCAGTCCGGAATGTGACAACATGATTTTTATCATACCCGAGCTGTGCGTTCTGCATATGGCTTAACTGGGTTGACAGTACCAGGGTGCCGAAGATCAATATAATAGATAAAATGAACTGAAATATAACCAATCCTTTCCTTAATGCAGCTCCTTTATTACCTGTTTTTTCTTTACCTTTAAAAATATCAACAGGCCTGAATGAGGAGATATAAAGTGCCGGGTAACTGCCTGCAATTAAACCTGATAAAAGTAATAACCCAATAATCCCGGAAATAATC
>JBDLJL010000246.1:0-5955 GCA_039714415.1 Bacteroidota bacterium | reverse complement strand
CCCATTTTGAGCATAGAAATTTCTTTCTCTTCAAGGAAGCGCCATTTACCACGTTGGACTTTCTTTTTTGTAAGGCCTGCAAAATATACCCGGTCTAGCTTTACCACGCGGTAATCCAAATGCTCAAACATCCTTCTTACAATCCGGTTTCTGCCAGAATGCAGCTCAATTCCTATCTCTTTTTTGTTCCCTTCTACGTAACTAACTGCATCAGCTTTAATAAAACCATCTTCTAATTCAAAACCCTCAGCTATTTTATCCAAGTCTGCACGTATTACTACCTTATTTAAAGAAATATGATAAATTTTCTTCTTATTGGAGCTCGGGTGGGTAAGTTTTTTTGTTAAATCACCATCATTGGTTAGTAATAGCACACCGGTAGTATTCTTGTCAAGTCTTCCAACCGGGTAAACTCTTTCTTTGGTAGCATTCCGAATTAAATCGATCACTGTTTTTTCTGCATGTGGGTCATCAACAGTTGAAATATAATCTTTAGGTTTATTAATTAGAATATATACCTTTTTTTCAGGTGTAATTACCTTGTCATTAACCAGAACATTGGCTGATAGTTCTACTTTAATCCCAAGTTCAGTAACCACTTTGCCGTTAAGTTTAACTTTACCCTTTTTTATTAACTCGTCAGCATCACGGCGTGAACAAATGCCAGATGCAGCAATGTATTTGTTTAAACGGATGGGTTCCGGTTTTTCAATTTTTTCAGCTTTCTTTTTATATTTTCCTTTATCAGGAGATTTTTTAAATTTCCCCTTCGTTGTATTTTTTTCTTTTTTGTTGTCTTTAGTCGTGGCGTTTTTTTCTGCTCTTCTTCTTGGCTTCTTTTTTTCTGGATTTTCCATTAGAGTGTATTTCAATTATATCTTGATGCAAAAGTAAAGAAAAAAGATGATTCAATGGATTAAATTTTTTTGTACTTATGATAATTTATATAAATTTGTTTAACACAACAATATAGTGTTAGATACAGTATTAAAACTCATTCAATTGCACTAAATAGGATAGAAAATTAAAATGGAAAATCAATGACATCAAGAGAACGGGTTATAAAAGCTATGAATATGGAAAAACCTGACCGTGTTCCGGTAATGTGCCAGTTTAGTATTGGTTTTATGAACCAGCAGGTTAAAGAGACTGGTATTACTCCAATGGAACTCTGGTATGATGTAGAGAAATATGCAGAAACTCTTGTGTTTTTGCGTGAAAGGTTTGATTTCGACGGGATACTTGTCACCCTTTTTGGTCACGATTTGAATTGGCGCAAAAAAATCAAAAAATTGGAGAGTGTTGATGGGGTTGAAAGGGCTACCTTTGAAGATCGTGTCGAAACATTTGTGGATAACGATTTATTAGTGGGGAAATTTTTTAATGATCGCAAGCAAAACATTGATGAGGTGGATATTGATGAAATACCAGAGGTTTTGGATTATATACCCGCTTCAAAAGGATGTTATATCTTCATAGATAATACTGATCCGTATAAGATTTTTAAAATTCTTGATGAAAAATTGAAAGGTGAATTTTCGTTACATGCGGAAGTAACATCGCCCTTAGATTATCTGCTGGATTTGTTAGGCTACGAAGAAGGTCTGATTGCCATGATGTTAAATCCTGAAAAAGTTAATAAAATTCTTGAAAGGTTTACGGTAGGGGTTGTTAATATGGCAAAAGGATTAGCCGCTTTGGATAATGTAGATGCTGTTAAAATTTCATCCCCTTTTGCAGGTATGGGCTTTATATCACCCGAATTTTACAGGATGTTTGAGTTGCCATATTTGACAAAAATAGTTGATGCAATTAAATCAATGGGTAAACCGGTTTATGTACATACATGCGGCGAAATTGATGATCGTTTGGAGATAATGGCTGAATCTGGTGTTTCCGGGCTGGAGTGTCTTGATCCGCCACCTATTGGCAATACAGAACTAGATGATGCTTTTGACCGTGTTGGTGATAAAATATTTATAAAGGGGAATGTCGATTCTGTAAACACATTGCTAAATGGTTCAGATAATAAGATTAAAGAAGATGTAGAAAACAGGATAAAAACAGGTATGAAAAATAAGGGTTTTATTTTAAGCACAGCTTGTTCTATTGCCCCTGAAGTCCCTAAAGAGAATATTCAAGCTCTTTCGAAGATTATTAAAAAGATTGGTGTTTATAAATAAGGTTGTCATATCCTGCAAAATAAAGCAGGCTATTTATTAGTGTCTTAATTCTTATATTCTTGCTTTTTTTGCAGAAAATGAATAACATGTAAATCCTGTCAAAACTTTTCCAGCTTGTCTGGGTTAGGTTTTATTACATTTATATTTTCTGATAAGTTCTTAAAGTCGTCAATATTGCTAGTTATTAGATCAATAGCCATTTTTTCTGCTGTTGCAATTATTAATGCATCTGGCAATTTTATTTTTATTTTTTTTCTAAAATTAATAGCTATATCTGCAATTTCTTTATCAAGATTTAAAATTGGAATTATCTGTAAAATGCTTTCTATTGCAGATTTTTCTTTTTGGCTGTTAAAATTATATCCCATAACTTCAATATAACAGATAATTGAAGTGTAAATGCTATCGTATTTGTTAATAATGTTTTTCAAGGATAATTTTCCTTTAGAAGCATCAATTATTACATTGCTGTCTAATAATGCTTTATTCCCATTCATCTCGTAACTGTTTTTGCCATTCTACCGAATTTTCAATTTTTGAGAAAATATTTAATTTTTGAGCATTCTCAAATGCAAATAATAAGTCTTGTTTATCATAATTTCCATTTTCCTCAGTAAAGAGCATTATTACTTTCACTTTTCGGTTATTATACCGTTTGTCATCGAAGGGTATTTTTATCACACCTTCCGAAATAAATGAATTAAACTCTATTGCTTGCATATCTAAATTCTTTTTGTGTTTTTTGTAAAGATACGGTTTTTGACTCAATTATCAATGAATTGCTAATTGCCTTACATATTTCTCCTATATTGCCCACCAACATTAAATAATGCATTGGTAATTTGACCAATGGAACAATATTTCGAGGTTTCCATTAATTCCTCAAAAATATTTTGATTTAAGGCTGCTTTTTTTCGTAAACTCTTCAGTTTTTCTGTTGATTTTTCATTCCAGGTTTTTTGCAGTTGTTCCAGCATAGAAATCTGGTATTCTTTTTCAGCTTCTGTTGCACGGATAACTTCGCCAGGTGTTACTGTTGGTGATCCTTTTGATGAAAGGAAGGTATTAACCCCCATTATCGGTAATTTGCCGGAATGTTTTAGCCGTTCATAATACAGTGATTCTTCCTGGATTTTGCTACGCTGATACATGGTTTCCATAGCACCTAATACTCCTCCACGTTCTGTAATTCGATCGAATTCAGCCATAATTGCTTCCTCAACCAGATCAGTTAATTCTTCAATAATAAAAGCGCCTTGCAGCGGGTTCTGGTTTTTAGCTAAGCCCAATTCATGATTAATAATTAGTTGAATAGCCATTGCCCTTCGTACTGATTCCTCAGTTGGCGTTGTTATGGCTTCGTCATATGCATTGGTGTGTAAGGAATTACAGTTGTCATAAACAGCATAAAGTGCTTGTAAAGTAGTTCTAATATCATTAAAATCAATTTCCTGGGCATGTAATGAACGTCCCGAAGTTTGAATGTGGTATTTTAGCTTTTGCGAACGCTCATTTGCTTTATATTTCAGTTTCA
The DNA here is from genome assembly GCA_039714415.1 of Bacteroidota bacterium. Lineage (GTDB taxonomy): Bacteria > Bacteroidota > Bacteroidia > Bacteroidales > NBLH01 > NBLH01. The sequence goes on along the minus strand of JBDLJL010000246.1, from coordinate 2,238 downwards.
TGGCTTTCGACCAGATTAGGCGTGCTACCCTGCCCATAACCGAGTATTCAGCATCAATACCATTCGAGAAAAAGAAAGATAAGTTTGGTGCAAACTGGCTTATATCCATCCCCCTAGAAGCATAATATTCTACGTAGGTAAAACCATTTGCAAGTGTTAGTGCCAGTTGGGTTATGGGATTTGCTCCAGCTTCAGCAATATGGTATCCTGATATTGAAACCGAATAAAAATTACGAACATTATTATCTGTGAAATATTGTTGAACATCACCCATTAGTTTCAGGGAAAAATCAGTGGAATAAATACAGGTGTTCTGTGCCTGGTCTTCTTTTAGGATATCTGCTTGTACTGTTCCTCTAACTTTATTCATCGTTTCTGCTTTAATTCTAGCATAAACATCTTCGGGTAAAACCATATCGCCGGTAACCCCAAGCAGCATTAAACCCAGACCGTTATTTCCTTCAGGTAATTCACCCTGGTATTCTGGTCTTTTTGTACCTTTTTCATTATAAATACGGTTAATTTTTTCCTCAATTTCCTTTTCTAAACCATTTTTACGGATATACATTTCACATTGCTGGTCAATAGCTGCATTCAGGAAATAAGCCATCATGATTGGGGCAGGCCCGTTTATGGTCATAGAAACTGAAGTATTTGCAGCCGAAAGGTCAAAGCCCGAATATAGTTTCTTCGCATCATCCATGCAGGCAATAGAAACGCCCGAATTACCAATTTTCCCATAAATGTCAGGTCTTCGGTTAGGGTCTTCACCATAAAGGGTTACCGAGTCAAAAGCTGTACTTAGACGTGCAGCGGGCATGCCCATTGATACATAATGGAATCGTTTATTGGTTCTTTCGGGGCCACCTTCGCCGGCAAACATACGTGTTGGGTCTTCACCTTCACGTTTAAACGGGAAAACACCTGCCGCAAATGGGAATTCTCCCGGTACATTTTCTCGTAAATTCCATTTTAAAATATCGCCCCATGCATTGTATTTAGGTAAAGATACCTTTGGTATTTGCAAATGGGATAGTGATTCCGTATGGGTTTCAATTTTCAGCTCTTTATCCCGGACTTTATAAATAAAGAATTCATCTTTATATGATTTTGTTTTTTCTTTCCAGCCCTCAATAATTTTCTTGTTTTTGGGATCAAGGTTTAATTCAACTTCAGCGTACAGTTTTTCTAGTTCTGATTTAAGAACTTTATTATCCGTTGCTAAATCAATTGCTTGTTGAATTCCATATAGTTTATTAGCAACCTGTGCCTGGTCATTTGTCCAGGAATTATAATTCCTGATTGTTTCCGTAATTTCTGATAAGTAGCGCACCCTTTCAGGTGGTATTACACTGATATTTCCATTATGTGTTTCCGATATTTCAATATCTGAATGGAAATCAATTTTAAGCTTCTCTTTTATTTTTTCAAACAGAGAATTATATAATTCATTAACCCCGGTGTCATTAAATTGCGAGGCAGTAGTTCCATAAACAGGAAGATTTTCTGTGTCTTCCTCCCAAAGTTGGTGATTTCGGGCAAATTGTTTTTTTACATCGCGCAAAGCATCCAATGCCCCACGTTTATCAAATTTGTTGATTGCAATTAAATCAGCAAAATCAAGCATGTCTATTTTCTCTAATTGTGTTGCAGCACCATATTCCGGTGTCATTACATACATGGAGATATCACTATGTTCCACAATTTCGGTATCGGATTGGCCAATGCCTGAAGTTTCAAGTATTATCAGGTCAAAACCTGCAGCTTTGGTTATTTGTACGGCATCTGCTACATATCTTGACATAGCCAGGTTGGCTTGTCTTGTTGCCAATGAGCGCATATATACCCGCTTATCGTTAATGGCATTCATGCGTATGCGGTCACCAAGCAAAGCCCCTCCTGTTTTTCTTTTTGAAGGGTCTACAGATACTATAGCAATCGTTTTATCTTCAAAATCATTTAGATACCGTCTTACCAGTTCATCAACCAATGAGGATTTTCCTGAACCCCCGGTCCCTGTTATACCGACAACAGGAGTGTTATTAGTTTTTGCAAGTTCATTAATTGCCTCCAGTTGTCCATTTAAGTTTTCTGGAAAATTCTCAGCACTAGAAATTAAGGAGGCAATGGCATTAATGTTTTTATTCTTAATATCATCAATGGAATGGCTAAATTTTTCACCAATTGCAAAATCAGAGCCTGCAACTAAATCATTTATCATGCCTTGTAAACCCATTT
>JBDLJL010000245.1:0-5985 GCA_039714415.1 Bacteroidota bacterium | reverse complement strand
AAAATGACCCGCCATCATTTGACCATTCTAACTGATTATCTTCTGGGCAGTCAAAATTTCCAATATTAGGTGCTAGTCTAACTGGGTCACAATAACTTCCCCCACTTTTTGAAAAAAAGTCGTCCTGTGGATTTGCTCTGGGAGTAAGAAGGCTAATTGTGAGTCTATTTACGTTCATTACACCTGGTGTAGGATTTACAACATTCATTCCCCACAAACCCTTCGTATCTGGATTAGCTGAAATCCCAAAAGGCCCCGGAATTACCATGAAAATACCCGGCTGGTTTACTAGATCATCGGAAAGATATGTCAAGCCAATTGTACCCGATGAGGGATCTATAATTTTTATAACATCGTCGGCCTCATTGCTTTGAACTTTAAAGCCTGTAATTATCTCAGTTGCGTTAACTGAATTTCTAAAAAGTTGAAAAGACCCTGGAGCTCCGATGACTTTGTAATTCCAGATAAAAATTATCATGTCGTCAGGTTCAAGATCTGTTTTGGGTGGTTGTGGAAATCCTGGCAATTCCGTTGTAATATTGGAGCCAAAACGTTGCATCACATTTGGGGTAACATCTAAGAGTTTACTATCTCCGGTATTGATAACAAAAAGGGCAACTGAAATTGTCTCACCTGTTACTGGATTTGGAGGGATCGTCACAAGGTTCGCTAAAAGATTGTTTGCACCCCCAACATTTAACTCAGTAGTTGTAATTGTCCCAAGAGACGATACTGCCTTTATTTGATAAGAGGTTGAATCAGCAAAATAAATTGCATCAGTTTCCAAAATGTTATCTGAAAAACCTGAGGGGATAAATGCGTCTTCAATATCAATTTCATGTCTCTGAGATGGCTGTGTAGGGTCTGTCTTGTTAACTACCCAAATACCAACAACCTCAATAGGTTGCGGGCTATTGTTGATTAGGCCAACACCAAGTCTGTTATTATCTGAGCTATTAGTTGATGCAACTATTGAAAAATCTTCTAGAGCCTTTTTCTTTTCTGTACTTGAAATAATTTTTTGAGTATCTACAAATTGAGTTTGCGTATCAATTGCTAACAAATAAACTGAAAAAGATACTGCGACTAAAACTAAAAACAGAATCGTTCCTACGAGAGAAGAAATTCCTCGATTTGGATAAGAATTAGATTTACCTCTAGACAATCTTCTTTCTGCCTCCAGAATATTTTATTTTGATTACACTCGTTTATACATTAGCACCATTTTCATTTTTCCATAATCCCACACTTTCATACTTTTAAAAAAATAATTTCATGGATTCTGTATGGTGAAATCGGGGATATTGACTGGGAAGGACGGCTTTCAGATGAACAGGAGAAAGAAATTGAAGAACTTATAAAAGAATCAGAAGTTGACATCTCCATTGTTTTTTTCAATGTTAATAAAATACTAGGCTTTGAACTTAAAGAACCACGGAGTGTGGACGAATATATTGATCAATGGGAAAAAAATAACAAAGATGGAGTTTTGATATTGTTTTCGAATCTAAAATCTGATCCATATAACTATTGGGAAGATAATTTACAAATTGTATCAACAATCAAAGGATTAGATTTATCCCAAATTAAACCTTTTGTTGTACAGGAACTAAAAGGTTTAATTTATGAAATTGACTCAGATAATGAACTCCAGTTAAGATATTTCATGAAGATAAAGGAGATTATAGGCCAAATATTAAACGAAAAATTTAAAATTGTTACGATAAATAGTGTAAGTGAAGACTTTGGTGCAGGCTTTAAATTCCCGACAGGGTTTACAAACAAAAAATCATATAAAGATGACCCAAAGCGTTTTAAGGAAGAGTTTCTTGAGCTACAATTTAATATCAAAAAAGAATTTGCTAAATTTCTTAGAATAAAAGTTTATTCTGAACCAAAGAATCTTGTTTTTGAAAAAGCCCTTAGTGTTAATGATACTATATTTGAGTGGGATGGAAAAATGAATAAAGGAATAAAAAAGGGCGAGTACATAACCAGGGAAATGTCAAAATTTCTTAATCCAAGAGGAGATTCATTCTTTTTTTTAATACAGATAGAAGTAAGTCCATCAAGAGAATTTAAAACTATTTATAAAAAATATACATATTCGAAAGTTCATAAAAAAATAAAACAGTTCCTAGATGTTATAAAGTCAAAGAAAAATTTTCATAAATTTATTGCTTTATATGACAATATTGCTAAAAACCAATTTAGAAGATATATATATTTAAAAGGAAAAATACAAGATGAACTTAAAAAAGGGAACATTTTAAAAGACCCATTATTATATTTTTCAGAGAATATCGTTTCAGGGCAATATTTTTGCCCAAAAGATCCTAAAAAACTTCAATTGGCATTACATAAAGATTTTGTTGCCTTGATAGAAAGTTTAAAAACAAGAAATGGAAATAAAATCACTTTTTCAAAAAAACATATTTCAGGAGGTGGATTTAATATAAGATTAAACGTTAACAGGGAAAAAGGAACTGAACAAATTAGTGATCATGGTTTAGGAATCGCTTTTGATATTACTACAGTAGAAAATACCAATGTAAGTTCATCAAGCGAACTTCATAACTACATACATGCTTTAACAAAAAAACAAACCAAAGGAATTAGATTAGAATCATCTGTATCCAAAGAAGTAAGTGATGAATTAAAAGATGTAACTACTAAGCGTCTTCAACAATATCCCCTGAATTATTATGAAACAAAGTCCTCTGAATATATCCGTGAAAAAAATAATTATGTTAATTTGATTAAAGATATTGGAGAGAATCTTAAATATCTATCACTAAGCTCTTATAATGATAAAACTAAAAAGTATGAACCAGGGTATATGATAAATAATTTTTTTGACCCCGATAAACATGTTCAGTGGAAAAATAAATTTATCAAAGCTCAAGAAACTGTTTCGGCTGCCTGTAATAACTCATTAGAAATTGTTAACAATTCAAAAAAAAATGAAGCCCTATTGTTGTGTGAGGAACTTGTTAATGAGTTAGAAAGTGAATTGGTAATACTCCAATCTGAGAATGGTGTCAAAAATCATTTAGGTGCTTATAATTTTGCATTCTTTCTTGAAGAAAAGCAGTTTCCTATAAAACCTTTAAGTGATAACATTACTAATATTTGGGAATATATTGAGACAATGATAGAAACCCTAAATATATTTCTTAGCATATTGAATCAAAATTATAATGAACCTTTAAACGATAATATTTTTTCACAATATTTTATGGATCATAATATTAAACGAATTGAGATAACAAAATCATACAACAATACTTTACTTGAACTTTTAAGAATAGATCACATATTGGAAAAATATATAGTTTCTTATGAAAAAATAGGTAACATGTTTAAAGATGAAAAATTTGCCGGGGCATCAAGTGTTTATTATGTGTTTATGTATGGTTTTACAAATATTTCGCAAAAAGAATTAGATAATTGGCTAGAATTTGATTTTCTGGAATGGATGGGGCATAATAGAAGTTCAAAAGATGCAATGCATTTTCAATTAAAAGCAAGTTATAAAGATAAATTTTTTAATGAAACAAAAAATTATTTCAATTTTAAAAACGACAAAAAATGAAAAAGAACCTATTAAATTACACAAGCTTTCTTTTGGTAGCAATTCTAATATTTACTAATTGTTACTCCCAAGGAATCCAACTAAAAACAGACCAAAGTAAATATCCTGCTTTTGACAAGCTTTTTAAATTAAAGTGGGAAGTGGTAGATAAATACATTGGTGAAGGTGAGCTATTATTAAAGAATGGCTTGGTCTTCGCCCCGGGAGCTTATAAATATTGTTTGGATGGTAAAACAGGTAATAAACTTTTATTTTCTAATGAAAAAGATCGGTTGCATTTAAGAAAAAATATACAAGATAGTATTTTAACCTTTTTAAACGTCTATGAGAGCATGGAAAAAACTCGAAATGTTTTTACAGGGAAAAATATCCTTTCTGGGGAATTTTCTAGTTATGAATCATTTTTATTAGATACAAAAATTATCAAAGATTCCATTTTTTTTTACCCATTAGCTTCAAGAAAAAAATTAATGGCAAAAGACTTAAACAAACCCAGGAGAGTGCTTTGGGTACACGAAACTGAATCAGACATTATATATAAATATCAAAAATTTGATAGCCTTTTTGTTGTTTTTACGGTTAATAAATTGCTTTTATTAAATGCTAAAACAGGAATAAAAGAGTGGGAAACCCCAACAGAAAGATTAATATGCAACCCTGTATTAATTGACAATAATTTTTATTTTATAACAGCTGGGCAGGAAAATATAAATACCCTCTACTCTTTCAACCTACACGAAAGAAAAAAGAATTGGTCTTTAAATTTTGAAAGCACATGCGGATACTATGGTTTGGCTGCTGAAAATGATAAATTAAGTTATGTTTCAGGAAAGGGGGTACATATTTTAGATGCCATGACCGGAAAAGAGTTGTCCCTTACAAAAGGAGATTATGAAGAAGTAGTTGTGTCAATTGTAGATGATTATGTTATAGTATATAACACTGGAATAGAATCGGTAAGTATCGGTACTGCAATTGATTTAAATTCAGGTAAAATTGAGTATCAATATTTCACATCAAAAGGTTTTCCACCCCTGGGTGAAGATGATATGAGTGAGTTGGGCAAAGAGATGAAAGAAAGAGGTGATCCTGATTGGTGGGAAGGTCTTGGTTATAACTACTTAGATGGCACAGATGTGCATTTTGTAAAAGACCCAACCACCGGGTTAATTTATGGCAATGGGGGTGGTGTAGTTTATTGTCTAGAATATCTAGATAATAAAGAAAAATGAAATATAATTGATAGCTGATAATCAACATTTCGAATGCAACAATAAAAAGAAAATATAAAATGTTAAAAGGCCGTCAAATCAGCCAGTTGTCAGATACAGTAACCAAACAAAATAAACATCAAAATTGAAATACAACCCAAATATACATAACAGAAAATCTATAAGGTTAAAAGGATATGATTACTCGAAGGCCGGTTTGTATTTTATTACCATTTGTGTACAAAACAGGGCATGTTTATTTGGAAATATTACCAATGGAAAAATGAATTTAAACGATGCAGGGGTGATGGTTGAAAACGAATGGGTGGCATTGCCAAAACGTTTTCAAAATATAAAATTACACGAGTATATCGTCATGCCCAACCATTTTCACGCAATTTTGGAAATCGTTCCCAAAAATAAAAATACGTCAACCCAAAACGAAAATATCGTAGGGCCGACCCTCGTGGTCGACCCGAATAATAAAAAAGGACACCCAAATGGGCAACCACAAGGGATGCCCCAACAGGAAACCAATTTGGATATCCCGCCCCGTAAAAAAACGTTAGGCGACATGGTTGGTGCATTTCAATCAATTACCACGGTTGAATACATCCGTGGCGTAAAAAACAACAATTGGCAACGATTTGATAAAAAATTATGGCAACGAAATTATTGGGAACACATTATCAGAAACGAACCGGAATATTACCGGATAGCAAATTATATAAGAGAAAACCCTGATAAATGGGACAAGGATAAATTAAAACCTGACAATTAATAACCAATAGCCCATGACAATGATATTAAAATTGAAAAAAGCACTCTCAATATTACTCACACTCTTGATTACAAGTACGGTAATTGCCCAAACCGATTCCATCCCTAAAGTGGAAGTAATTGCCCGGGCTTTGCAAAACAAGGTAATACTACGCTGGGCACCCACAAGCCCCATAGCATGGCAATATGCAAACAAATACAGCTATACCATAGAGCGGGTTACTATGACCAAAAAAAATAAATTGTTAAAGAACCGGGAACTGATAAAATTGACGGAAAACAGTATAAAACTATTACCTGAAGACCAATGGGAAGCAGTGGTAAAAGACAGCCTGGGTAATATAGACAATTACGCCGCCATTGCTGCACAGTCCATTTTTGGTGAAAGTTTTGAACTAA
>JBDLJL010000244.1:0-6020 GCA_039714415.1 Bacteroidota bacterium | reverse complement strand
CTCACCATCATTTTTTTTATTTCATAACCATTTCACAATGGTTTCTGAAATTTTCCATTTATTATTTCGCTTTTTAAAAATAAAAATACGTCCTTCACCTGCAAACTCTCCATAGCTCCAAGCTTCCATAAGTATCGCCTGATCTATTGTTTTGTTAAAAACTGGTTTTCCAATCCATATTTTTGGAATATAATAGTAAGATGAATCACTAATCTGTTCTATTATTTTAGCTGAATGGACTTTTATTTTTTCTACATTAAAATCTCTTTGATTTAGTTTAGTTATAGATGGTAAAATATATTTATTGTTTACCCTTTGGTTTAATGTATCATTTTTATAATGATCAATGGCCATTTTCGTGTACCTATGTCTTATGTCTTGATGGATATATAAATCAATACCACCAAAATACTGTACACGCATTATGAATAATTCTTCATAAATTCTAAGTTGTTCTTGATCTACAGATTTTTCAGTTACTGATAAATTCTCCAGCAATACTGATGATAAAAGAAATATGAATAGTATTGTCTTCATTTTAACACATATGATAAAAACAAACAAATTATTTTTCCAATATTGTTTCAATCCTTTTCAACTCATCAGCAGAAAATTTTAAATTCTGAAGCGATCCCAAATTATCTAGCAACTGTTTTTTGCTGCTGGCTCCTATTAATACAGAGGTAACCCTTTCATCTTTTAATAGCCAGCTAATGGCCATCTGGGCTAATGATTGTTCTCTTGATTCAGCAAACTTATTCAATCTTTGAATTTTTTCAATTATTTCTGGTGTAATATGCTTTTTGGTCAGGAAAGGGATATTATTTTTAGCCACTCTTGAATTGGCAGGAATATCTTTTAAATATTTGTTGGTCAATAAGCCTTGTGCTAAAGGTGAGAATACAATTGAGCCTATCTTTTTTTCTTCAATTACATCGAGTAAACCCTCCTCAGGTGTACGAACAAACATGGAATATTTGGGTTGATGAATTAAACATGGTGTACCTAACGACTTTAAAACTGATATAGCCTTTTTTGTTTGTATGGGGTCGTAATTTGAGATACCTGCATATAATGCTCTGCCTGACCGAACAATATAATCCAGAGCCTGCATAGTTTCTTCAACCGGTGTTTCCGGATCAGGGCGGTGCGAATAGAAAATATCCACATAATCAAGCCGCAATCTTTTTAGGCTTTGGTCGCAACTGGCAATCATATTCTTTCGTGAGCCCCATTCGCCATAAGGGCCAGGCCACATCAAATAACCGGCTTTACTACTTATGATCATCTCATCACGGTAATTTTTAAAATCAAGTTTTAAAATTTTCCCGAAGTTTTCTTCAGCAGATCCTGGTGGCAAACCATAATTATTTGCCAGGTCAAAGTGTGTAATTCCATTGTCAAATGCTGTCCTGATAATCTCTCTTCCATTCTGAAAAACATTTTCAAAACCAAAATTCTGCCATAAACCTAAAGAAACAGCCGGTAACTTTACACCGCTATTCCCACAACGGCGATAAACCATTTTATCGTACCTGTTTCTTTTTGCTAGATATTGTTCCATATTAATAAATTAAAGATTAAAGCAATTATCTTCCTAACGATTTCCTTTCCCTGATAATTAGAGTAAAAATAACACTAATTTCAAACTTAACAATTACGATTTTAACATTAATACATTATCTTTGTTAACAACACAAGAATTTTAATATTATCCACTCAATTAGTTTAACCTAAAAACAAAAAACGATGAAATTAAGTGTGGAAAGTGTTACATCCAGACAAACACTCAGATCATTTAGAGCCGTAAAAGTAAGGCTTGGAATAGGATATCTTGGGCTACTGCTTCCCTTTATTCTTCTCATTGGGTCAATAAGTTGTGGCTCATGTGAAGAGATTCAGAGTTCTGTAAGCAATTACTACCACACAAACATGAGGGATATCCTGGTTGGAATTCTATTTGCCATCGCTATGTTTTTTATTTCATACACTGGTTATGAAAGAAAGGATGACATTGCATCAAACATTGCTGCTATTGCTATGATTGGCGTTGCATTATTTCCCACATCTGTTTCTTCGAATGAGTTAACATATTGTATTCCTAATGTTTTTGATAATGGGATTATCAGCTACATTCATTTTACTTTTGCAACAATTCTCTTTTTAACCCTTGCATACATTTCTTTAGGCCTATTCACCATCTTCGAAAAAGGAAAAAAATCGAAGAGAAAGGAAACTAGGAATAAAATTTACAAAGCCTGTGGTATAACTATTGTTGTAAGCATAATAGCTATTGCTATTTATGTTTTTGTTCTGAAAAACAGGTTTCCAGGCCTAAATAATTTTAATATCATCTTTTGGTTTGAGACCATTGCCCTAATTGCGTTTGGTATTTCATGGCTTGTAAAAGGGGAAGCTGTTTTACGTGACCCTGAAAAGAAAGAAGATATAGAATCGGAATTACCTTAATCAACTAAATAAAATAAACTTATTATATTCATATTGAAGTGAACCAATTAACACATTAGCCAATAAAATTCACAACCAATAAACTGCCCTGACTTTGTTACAAGAAAGTCATAAATCATGCACTATAAATTATTCGTAAAAACTTGACTTTCACTTTAAATTGACGTAAATTTATTAAACTTTAAAACTATCTTGTATGAAAATAATCCGTTATCTTGCTGCCTTGCTAATGATTTTAACAGCTGTGTTGCATTTACTGCCCATGTTTAAATCACCACAACATCCCGATGCAATCCCGATGCTTGTTTTTGGAATTATCTATCTTACAATCGGGGTTTTCTTAATTCTAAAGTTTAAATATTCTACTATATTGGGGATCGTTTTCCCTCTTATTGGTTTGGGGATTGGATTTTTGAAAATTGGTTTTGAAAATTGGGATACTATGCTAAGCATAATGTTTTTGATTGATGCAATAGTGGTAACATGCTGTATATTGTTGATGTCAATTAAAAATAAAGACCAGGTCCTGTCTTAATTAGAACCATTATTATAATTTTCAAACAACATCGTTTCTTCCTTTGAAATTTGTTTTATCATCAGCAATGTTAATAATGCAGCGGGAATATCAATGAAATCAGAAATCATATAGGCCTGAGTTGAAGCTATCATTTGTTCAATAGTATCATCTTTTAGAACTGACTTAAACGCAAATTGGCCTATATAATTTGCAATCAAAAAGAATGTCCACCACAACCCTATAATTGAAAAATTTATTGAGGACTTGTAATTTGAATTAATTCCGGATAGTCTGTTTCCATATTCAACAGCTATTTCCTTTGCAATTTTATATGGTCGAAAAAGACTAACTATGGGAATAACGAAACTCCATATTGCCATTGTTTCGTTATGCTCCAAGTTATTTGTTCCAATTCTATGTAAATTTCCATAAGCTCGTCTAAACCAATTCAAAAATAAAACAATTGAAGTTATAGACAATACAGTCTGTAGTATTCCAATCACACCTTGTCTTAAATCATTTACACTGGCTTCTTGTTCAGTAAACATTTCTGCATCTCTTATTCTTTCAAGTAGTTCAAATTCGAAATACCCTGAGAGCACTGCAATTAAGTTCAGGATACTGATACCGAAAAAAACATTCATTGCATATTTTGCTCTCTTTGAGTTATCTATAAGGTTAATCTTAGCAAAATATTCATCACTTTTAGTTTCCACGTCCTTTTCAAATGATTCACAGGTATCAACAAAATCGGCAATTTGATTATTCAATCCACAAATAATCCCTTCTTTTAAGTCATTCTTTTTATTTTTGCAGATCTTGCAAAACTTCAGGTGTTCTTCTCGAGTCATAATTATCTATTCTTAATCATTTTGTTAGAACTTTAATCTCTTTTATTTTTGGCGAAAGTAAATCAAAAAAGTCTTTTTCAATATTTTTTTGCTTCTTTACTATACAGATTTTATTTATTTTTAATAAAGTATAACTTTTTTCTACATTTGACAGATATAATTGCAAAACGAAATGAATACAAAATATATTGACTTTATTAATCAAACCTTTAATTTTCCTCAAGATGAGTTTAAATTAAATAGCAAACAAGAATTGCTGTTTCATGATGTTGACCTGATGCAGCTTATTGAGAAATACGGTACACCTATAAGATTCACCTACTTACCTCAAATCTCAAATAATATACAAAAGGCAAAAAAGTGGTTTAATAATGCAATAAGGAATAACAACTATCAAGGGAATTACAATTACTGTTATTGCACAAAAAGCTCACATTTCAAGCATGTTATGGAAGAAGCTTTAAAAAACGATATACATATTGAAACCTCATCGGCATTTGATATAAACATAGTACAAAATCTTAAAAATGAAGGTAAGCTTAATGATGACAGCTATATAATCTGTAATGGGTTTAAAAGAGCTAAGTATATTGATAATATTGCTGAATTAATTAATGATGGTCACAAAAACTGCATTCCAATTATTGACAACTACAAAGAACTTGAACTTTTAGCTGAAAAAATTGAAAGTAAATTTGAAATCGGGATTAGAATAGCATCGGAAGAAGAACCGAATTTTGAATTTTACACCAGTCGCCTGGGAATTGGATATAAAGATATAACTAACTTTTACAAAAAGAAGATAAAAGACAATAGCCTGCTTTCTCTGAAAATGCTACATTTTTACATCAATAGCGGTATAAAAGACAATGTGCATTACTGGAATGAGTTAAATAAATGCCTAAGTGTTTATACTGATTTAAAAAAACTTTGTCCGGCACTTGACAGCCTGAATATTGGTGGTGGTTTTCCAATAAAAAACTCCCTGGCTTTTGACTATGATTATGAATATATGGTTGATGAAATCATAAAACGGATCAAATCGGCATGTGATGATGCAGGTGTTAGTACCCCCCATATTTTTACCGAGTTTGGTAGTTTCACAGTAGGTGAATCCGGTGGCAATATTTATGAGGTATTATATCAGAAACAACAAAATGACAGAGAGAAATGGAATATGATTAACTCTTCCTTTATCACTACCCTCCCCGATTCATGGGCAATTAGAAAACAATTTGTTATGTTGCCCATAAACCGGTGGCAAGAAAAATATGAACGTGTACTGTTAGGTGGTTTAACTTGCGATAGTGACGATTACTATAACATAGACCAGCATATTGACGCAATTTATTTACCTAAATACGATGAGAACAATCCATTGTATATTGGATTTTTTAATACCGGTGCCTACCAGGAAACCATAGGTGGCTATGGTGGATTGCAGCACTGTTTAATTCCCCAACCTAAACATATTATCATTGATATAGATGATGAAGGGAATCAAAATATCAAAGTTTTTAGAGAAGAACAAAGTCATCAGGATTTTATGAATATCCTGGGTTATTTACCTGAATAATATGCTAAACATAGATAAACCTAATATTCAAAACAGAACCGTATTAAAACCCTTACTCCGCAATATTTCTTTTAGCCTGCTTTATTCATCTTGCAGGTTAGAAGCTTAATGATGCACAAGCAACTCACGGAAATCCGCAAATCCCCTAACGAAATTCCGTTAGCTCAAGCCACATTAAGTCGAAAGATATAAAATCATCTAATTATTTGTATTTTTATTAATATTTGATTTTCCGCAACTTACAAACACAACTATCACCCATTTAACACCCTTTAACAACACTGGCATACCAGTTGCCTAATCATAAATAAAGCTCAGTCTCATGCATGAACAGGCACTAAACAGATTAACTTTTACAGGTGAGGTTGTCGAAACATTTGACCATAAAGATGAGTGCCTGGTGAAAGTTGTATGTAAGCCTGAATTCATTATTCTGACAATAAATAAATCAGAGCATCTAAAACTGGGTGAACTTGTTGTAATTGATGGTAGTTTCCAAATAAAAGCAATTCATGAAGTGAAGAAAAGGGGGATATAAATAAAAACTATACAATAGCTTAATTCGCGAACGAATTTACTTGTTATAAGCATGATTAAGGGTTATAAG
>JBDLJL010000243.1:0-6067 GCA_039714415.1 Bacteroidota bacterium | reverse complement strand
AATGCTATCATAAGACCATATTCGACAGCTGTGGCACCTTCTTCATCCTTGAAAAAATTAACAACTTTTGTCATCATGTTTTGCATTTGTTTCTCCTTTCTGTGTGTTTTACACAGATTTGTTAGTATTGTGTTCTCTAACTTTGTCTTTTAACTCTTTTAATATTTTTATCTAAAAGCAAATTATGTGCCATAAATAAAAAATTTAAATTAAAAGGGAAGTTTAATACCCTACGAGAGTTACTATTATTGTTTTGGTCAACCTGTCAAGCATTTTAAAAGATTTTTAATAAAAAAAATTACTTTTGAAAACCTCTATACGTAAAAATGAAATTTGTATGTAAAAAATGTAATAATATTATGTAAAAAATGTAATAGTAAAAAATTTTACTATTTTGATTAAACATTTTTTGGTAAGTTGAATTACTAAAAATATCATTCTTATTTCTGGGTGCTTGAAATAATAGATTATGATGCAGCGATGACAAAAAAAACAGAATTCAATGATCAATTAATTAAAAGGATCTTTCAAGAAATCATGGAAAATATTTTACTTGATGATCGCGTGGCGCTACGGACAGGACTCCATACCCTTCTTCACCAAGGAATCAGCCTTTGAAAAAAAATATTTTTAATGCCTCATTAATCACCTCTTGTATAATTTGGGGAATACTTCATGGAATGATTTTCAAATATCATTCATTTTTTGTACACCACAAAAATTTTGTATTGATAGAAGCTTACTCTTTTTTACAGATATCAGGGGTAGTTTTACTTGTTGCATTTATTTTAAATAAATTTGTTAAACTCTGGATAGGCATTATTTTACTGTTTTTCGTATATTCGTGGTACATTATTTTAGAGCTCTATTTTATTTTAACCCGCACCCCTTTAGACTTTGCTTTTTTTAAAATTGGATTTACTGATATCTTAATACTTATCCAACCTTATTTTACCATTAAATGGTTTCTCTCCTTTATTTTTATTATGATTACATGTTCATATTTTATTATGATGATTGAAAAACATGTATTTAGAAAATCCTGGTTAATTGCTTTGTGTATATTTGTTGTTTGCTTGTTAGCACCACAGTTTATGGGGAACCTGTATCAAAACAAATTCTATACATTTTTTGAGAACGCTTTTCCCCAGGGCTCTATTCCCAACCATTACAGAACCCTGTATAATCAGCTTATTGAAACATCACACAGGATAAAACCGGCTATTTTACAACAAGCAAAAAAGATTAATTTAAATAACCTTCCCCGTCATCTGGATAACATAATTTTTATTCAGATGGAAAGTGTAAATGGATTTTTAGTCAGTAACAAGGTGACTCCAACGTTCCTTAACATTGCCCATAAAGGAGTTCTTTTTCCAAAATTTTATTCAAACAGTGTCATGACTATCCTAGGTCAGGAAAATATTTTATGCGGCTTGCCCACATCATTGGATACTCCCCTTGTAAAAAGTGGTCTGGATAGATATGTACTTGGCTTTCCTGAAATTTTAAAAACAGCCGGGTATCAAACTTATTTTATGAAAACATTTACACTCAAATTTGCCAGAACCGGTAAATTTATGGCAAACATGAAATTTGAACATATTTATGCAGAAGAGATCATGAAAGATGATGATCCTGAATATGATTGGGGTTTCAGGGAAGACATTTTTTTTAAAAGAGCATTTGGTAAAATAAGAGAAAGCAGGAAGAACAAACGAAATTTGATTTATCTTGAAATAGGCCCGACAAACCACTGGCCTTTCATGATTCCAAATGATTTTAAAGGTAATCTGCCATATCCAATTCCAAATAATCATAAAGAACGTATTTCCAACACTATTTTTATCCAGGATCATTATTTAAAAACTGCCTGGAAAGAATTAAATATAACATTTCCCAAAGGCAACTATACACTATTCATTCTAAGTGATCACTCCTGGCCTATTTGTATTCATAAAAAAAATGATTTTAACGAAAGAGGTGATTTTGAAGAAAACTTTATGACATCCATGGCAATAGTCATTGGAAACAATTATGAATTAAAGACAAAAAAAGTTTTGCAAAATTACAGCCATATGGATTTTATGCCAACTATAGCAGAACTTTTTGGAATACAAATGCCACAAAACAATTATTCAAAATCTTTTGCAAAAATTTTAACTAATGGTAAAGAGCAATTATCTGAAAGTAGAATAATACTAATACAGCCATTTTCCTCACAATCAATAAATGTTATTCAGAAAAATTTCAAATATCAATATAGATTAAGGGATAAAAAATTGCTGTGTTATGATTTAAAAAAAGATCCCGATGAAAACAAACCAAAAATATTGTCACAATCATCCAAAGAGAATATATCCTATATGGCAAAGATACTTCCATTAATTAGCAATGAAAATATTATTATACATGCCATGGGTAGGATTGACGGTAATAACTATACAAACTCCCTTGAAGCATTTAAATTCCATTATCAACGAGGCAGAAAAGTATTTGAGGTTGATTTTGCATTAACCAAGGATGACAGAATTGTTGCAAATCATTCAGGTAAAATCAATATTTTACAGCAGGATTTTTTGCACAAAAAAATAATGAATAAATATACTCCTTTGTCTTTGGAAAATATTATTGATTTAATGCTTGAACACCCGGATATGATTTTAATCACAGATACAAAAGAGAATTTTACTGAAATAATCTTTAAAATGATTGAATTAGTAAAAAAAAAAGATGATATGTTGTTTAATAGAATTATTCCCCAAGTATATTGTGAAAGCACCTATAATAAAATTATGGCAATATATCCTTTTAATAAAGTAATTTATACCCTGTATCAAGGTAGGTCAAACGATGATGAGGTAATAGAATTTATAAAAAAGACAGATAATATTATTGCTGTTACAATAAGTAAAACCAGATTTTCCAAAAAAATTGCAAAGAGGATCAATAAAGCGGGGATAAAGGTATTTGTGCATACAATAAATAAAACAGATGAAATCAGCACATTTATTCAAAAAGGCGCTGACGGAATCTATACAGATGAATATTAAATGATTCCATTATCTTTTAATAAAACATTGGTGAAAATAGTTTATCTGACACTTTTTTTAATCAGCCTGAGTGTCTATGGCAAAGTTTATTTTGTTACAGGTTCTGATGTGCCCGCAAGAGCCGATTTCAGGGCATTCATCACCGCTGCAGACATGATAAAAGGAGAGGATGCCGATCATTTATATGATTTATCATACCAGATTAAATGGCAGTCCATACGTTTTGGAGATCTTTTTCCCATAAATAAAATTAATCTTCTTGTTTTTGTTTATCCACCCTGGGTTGCGACCCTCTTAATACCGCTGGGAGGACTTACAAGCCATATTGCATATCTAATATTTATGGCTATCAACATCATGGTTCTGACAGGATGCGCAATACTTATAAAACTTCTGATTCAGGAACATACAGATATAAGCTGGATTTTCATCTGGTTGTTTATTGCATTTCCACCTGTTATGTGGACTTTGATGCAGGGACAGTTTTCCTTGTGGCTGCTGTTGGGTCTATTAGGGTGCTGGTATGGTATTAGTAAAGATTTTCAAATATTTGCCGGTCTTGCGCTGGGTTTATTATTAATCAAACCTTATTTGCTGCTTTTCCCATGCATTTATTTATTTTTTATTAAACGCTGGCGTGCTATCTTTGGACTTTCAATTGCCGTACTGCTCTCTTTTGTATTATGTATGCCGCTTGGAGGATGGAATATAATTAAAGAGTGGATAAGTCTTTCAAAAATTATTAGCCAATCCCATGGTCAGTATGGCGTATATCCAGAAAGCATGCATACTATAAAAGGTGTTCTTTATTCTCTTAAAGAGATATTAATGATCACAGATTTAAGATTCTGGTGGGTTGTTACTGCAGGAGTTATTACAATTATTATTATTTATCTGCTCTGGGGCGCATCTCGAGAAAAGAAGGACCACCTTGATTCCACATGGGGACTCATTGTTTTAGGATCACTGCTTACAGCACCACATGCAAATTCACATGATTTAATATTACTTATGCCATGTTATATGATTTTACCTTTCATGAAATTCAAGAAGTACAACAATATTATTATATGGATAATAATATTTTCATTGGCAGGTATTTGGGGTAGTGTTCTTTACGAATCTTCTGAAGCTCCAAGAAACCTGATAACAGTGTCCTCCATGCTTATAATGTTATTTTTATTCACAAAAGATACAAAATGATGCAAAAAAAACGCATGACAAGAATAATATTGCATTACAATCAAATTTTAACTACTCTGATCTAACATTTTTTGGTAAAAAATATAAATGGTAAAAATCGGGAAATGAATCTCATTGATAAAATCAGTTAAAGATATTACAGTAAACATCAAAAAAGCTGTCCTGCCTGACAATGGATTTGCTATCCGCAAAAACGGCAGTTATCGTCCTGATGCAACTTCCTGGGCTGTTATTGCTCTTTCTAATGTAAAAATCAATGATGCATCAATTAATTCTGCCAGAGAAAAGCTTCAACAATCTCAAATACCTGATGGCCGTGTACCTTTAAAACATTATCAGCTCCAAGCCTGGTGGCCTACACCCCTGGCAGTTATGGCCTGGCATAAAGAGAAAAGATTCCGGGATAACCAGAACAGGGCTGTTGAATTTATGCTCAATTTTTCCGGGCGGCACTGGAAAAAAAATAATTCTATAACAGGGCATGATCCGGCAATTAAAGGATGGCCCTGGATTGAAAACACACATTCATGGGTAGAACCGACATCAATGGCAGTCATTGCCCTTGAAATAGCAGGTATTGGCAATCATCCCCGTGTAGAAGAAGCAAAAAAAATGCTGCTGGACAGACAGTTGAATTTTGGCGGCTGGAATTACGGGAATACCACAGTCTTTGGCCGGCAACTGAGACCTATGCCAGAATCAACCGGCATTGCTCTATGTGCTTTGTATAATAAAGTTGAAAAAAAAACCATTGATAAAAGTCTGGAGTATCTGCAAAATAAAATTCAAGAGTTGAAAACTCCCTTTTCACTAGGATGGGGACTGTTGGGACTTGGAGCTTGGGGTATAGTTCCTGATGACAAGCCGGGCTTGATTGACAGATGTCTTAAACAGCAGGAGATCTTCGGAACCTATAATACTTTACAGATGTCTTTGCTGCTCATTGCCCTGAAGGCTGATAACGGACTTGTGGATCTGCTAAAATGAAAAATGGCAAGAACAATATTATAAAAAAACTTTTTCTGACACGCAGGGAATTCTTGGGGATAACTCTTGCAGGAAGTGTTGCTGGTTTCAGCATAATAAAGCTACCTGAACTGTACAAAAATTTCAAATACAGAACAGAAACATTTATTGCAAAAACTGACAATTACACAATAGATTTTTCTAAAATCATTTTATCCGGCTTCAGGGAACTTGGAATAACTCCCCGGGAAATAAAAGGCAAACGCATACTTTTAAAACCCAACCTGGTTGAAACGCACCAAGGAGCCATTCATATAAACACCCATCCCATGGTCATTCATGGTGCAGCAGAAGCATTCTTAAGCCTTGGGGCAAAAGAGGTTCTGATTGCCGAAGGTCCGGGGCACTGCAGGGATTCACTCCTGCTTGTAGAAGAATCAGGTCTTTCTCAGGTACTCAAAGAAAACCCGATCCGATTTATTGATATTAACTATGACGATGTTTACACCATGCAGAACCTGGGAGGAATGTCCCGTCTTGGTAATAATATGGTATTGCCGAAAATCCTCAAACGTGTTGACTGGATAGTTTCCATGGCCAAGATGAAAACCCACCACTGGGCAGGTGTCACACTTTCAATGAAAAATCTATTCGGTATAATGCCGGGAAGTTATTATGGATGGCCCAAAAATGTTTTACACTGGGCAGGTATTAACCAGACAATATTTGATATCAACGCAAGCATTAAACCTCATTTTGCAATCATTGACGGAGTTGTCGGCATGCAGGGAGACGGCCCGATCATGGGTGAACCCAAAAACTCGGGCCTCCTTGTTATGGGACGC
>JBDLJL010000242.1:0-6161 GCA_039714415.1 Bacteroidota bacterium | reverse complement strand
TAATACTTTTATGCTTTAAATTATTTGAAAAATTGACTTAATGACTATTGAACAATATATTGAAAAAGTTATCAACCAGCAGAAAATGGTTAAAAGACCGAAAAGAAAGAACACTAATTTTGATGATATTTTACACTATCAAAAAATTATAGTTGCCCTTACCGAAACTAACAGATTAATGAAAAAAATTGACAAAATTGAGATTGAATAATATGCAGGAAAATAACTCACAAATAATAATCTACCAAACAGAAAGCGGAGAAACAAAAATAGATGTTCGTTTTCAGGATGAAACTGTTTGGCTTAATCGTAACCAAATGGCAACCTTGTTTGACAGAGATGTTAAAACCATTGGAAAACATATAAACAATATTTTTAACGAAGGTGAACTGATTGAAAATTCAGTTGTCGCAAATTTTGCGACAACTGCCAACGATAATAAAATCTATCAAGTAGAATACTATAATCTTGATGTAATAATATCGGTTGGTTATCGTATTAAATCAAAACAAGGCACACAATTTAGAATTTGGGCAACGCAGCGTTTAAAAGAATATATCATAAAAGGTTTTGCATTAAACGATGACAGGTTTAAAACAGGTAATTCGATGAATTATTTTACCGAATTGCAAGAACGTATACGCGAAATACGAATTTCGGAACGTTTTTTCTATCAAAAAATTAAAGACATATACACAACAAGTATTGATTATAATCCCAAAGATGAAAAGACTATTGAGTTCTTTAAAATTGTTCAAAACAAATTACTTTGGGCTATCAGTAAGCAAACTGCGGCAGAATTGGTATATCGTAGGGTTGATGCAAGATTACCTATTTTAGGGATGCAATCTTACGATAAGGATAAAAGCTCGAAAATAAAGAAAAGTGAAATAAGTATTGCCAAAAACTACTTACAAGAAGATGAGATAAAATTGTTGGGCTTAATAGTTGAACAATATCTTGCATTTGCCGAAACAATGGCACTTGAAAATATGCCAATGTATATGAAAGACTGGATTTCAAGATTAGATATTATTGTTCAACTTAACGGAAAGGAGCTTTTAACCCATGCAGGTAAAATCAGTCACCAAATGGCATTAGAAAAGTCAAGTGAAGAATTTAGAAAATATAATGAAAGTCAAAAACTGATTGAAAAAGAAAATAGTTTGAAAGAAATAGAGCAAGACATAAAACAATTATCGAAAAAATTTAAAAAAGATGAGAAATAAGCACCTGCTTGTAGCCTGGAAGTTTTATACCGGCGATAACCATTTAAAAGTTAGTGAGTAATTTTGAAATTTTGATATAAAACTGAGAATCGGTTTTTTGGAGGTTACCATAAAAAAATAATCATCTAATTACTAACATTATGAGCAACAGAATATCAAATTTATTTCAGATAAAATACCCAATTATACAGGGCGGGATGATTTGGTGCAGTGGCTGGGAATTGGCCAGTGCAGTTAGCAATGCAGGCGGACTGGGTTTGATTGGTGCAGGTTCAATGTACCCTGATGTTCTAAAAGAGCATATCAAAAAAACTAAAAAGGCTACCAAAAATCCTTTTGGTGTGAATATCCCTTTAATTTATCCAAATGTTGAAGAATTAATTAAAATAATTATTGAAGAAAAAGTCCCTGTTGTTTTTAGCTCTGCCGGAAACCCCAAAACATGGACAAAAACACTTCAAAATAAGGGAATAAAAGTTGCCCATGTTGTTTCTAATGCAAAGTTTGCCATAAAATCAGAAGATGCAGGTGTAGATGCAATTGTTGCCGAAGGTTTTGAAGCAGGCGGGCATAACGGAAGGGAAGAAACTACTACAATGACTTTAATCCCATTGGTAAGAAGTAAGACCGCTACCCCTTTAATAGCAGCAGGTGGTATTGCCACTGGCCGCGCCATGTTGGCTGCCATGATGCTTGGTGCAGATGGAGTCCAAATGGGAAGCCGTTTTGTGGCATCAGAAGAATCATCGGCACACCTGAACTTTAAAAATGAAGTGATTAATTCAACAGAAGGTGCTACCCGACTGGCACTAAAAAAGCTTATACCAGTACGTTTACTTCGTAATAATTTTGCAGAACAAGTTGAAAAAGCAGAACTTGAAGGAAGGTCTGTTGAATTCCTGAAAGATTTATTAGGAAAAGCCCGTTCAAAACAAGGCATGTTTGATGGAGATATAACGGAAGGCGAACTGGAAATTGGCCAGGTTTCAGCAATTATTAACAAAATTCAACCAGTAAAAAATATTATTGATGATATTATTCTGGAATACAGGGTTGCAAAAAGCCAGGTTGGGCATGTAAAGTTTGAGTTTTAAGCTTTAAAGCTCTTCGAAAAGTGGATTTCACGCTAAGACGCTAAGACGCAAAGTATTAATTAAAATTTATTGTTGCAGGTTACAGGTTGACAAGACTTGTATCCCGAAACCAACTGAAAATCAGTAACAATATTATTCACTTCCCTTCTACCCTTTCATAAGCGCCAACATCAGCCTTAGAATTTAAAAGTCGCTCAAAACCATTCAAATCATAAGTGAGCTTTGTTGGATAAAGATTAATAAAATCAATATTTGCCTGATTAATAGCAGGTGATAAAGTATCAAGCTGATAATCATAATTATCTGTATTTACAAAAAGTGGATCTTCATTTAAAATACTTCCAATGAAATTAGAAGGTTCCCTCTCTGTTTCATCACTAATTCTAATAAAACAGTGATCAAACATGTAGTTTAATATTCCTGCATCAGGAAATTTATCAATATAAAGTTCATTTTCTTTATCTCCCCAAATAATACAATTTCCAAATGTTGCTTTATCAATATCACGAATAATAGCCTGTCCTTCATATTCATAATAATTATTTAAAACCAGCGAAGGGGTGTTTCTAAATGTATTTTGCCAGTAATTCGCTATTGTACAATGGTAAAACTCATAACTGCCACCAATAGTTAATGCAACAGCATAGTATGCACAATCAGCGACAACACAATTACTTGCAAATATGGTTGAACCCTGGGCATAAATACCAGCATAGCTCATATGCTCAATTTTTGAATTAGAAATTGTCATGGTTGGCACGTTCAAATCAGCTAAAGTATCAACTTGAATACCAATTACGGCATTTTTAATTTCGGCATATTCAATATCGTTATGACTGCTTCCATTCATAAGCCAAATACCATCCCATTGTCCCGGCACATCAAAATACATATACTCCAACCTGTCGCTCTCTAAAACTACCGGATCTTCAAAAGTGCCGTTAATTTCCAATGTGCCTGCAACATACATACGGCTACCCCTGTGGAAATGAAGATGGGTTCCGGCCTCAATGGTTAAAACCTGATTAGTATCCACTAACATGGAATTATAAATAAGATAAGGTTTATCATTGATCCAGGTACTGGTATTAATTATTTCACCATCAATAAAATGAACATCCTGCCCCCATGCCAGTAACTTTATATCCTGATGATTACCATTGGTTTCAAATATGATTGAATCCTGCTCTAACAGCATATCCTGATCAGTATTTATGGTTACTTCCACAAACAGGTACATGCTGTCTTTTCCAGCGATTGTAATATCTTTAGCTGAACTGGAAGCCAGCCCGTCAATATTTAACCTGTATTTAGAACCAGATTCTTTACCCAGGTTTATTTTAGATATACTAATTTTTTTCTCTGAAGGATTATAAACTTTCAACGTTCTTGTTGCAGATCCTATTCCTGAAAAAATGGTGTCAAAAACAATTGAATCTGTCGAAAACTGTAATTTAACATCCTGTGAATAATCAAATTCATCCTTCTGACAAGATGAAAAGTAAATAAGGCTCAATATTGATAATATAATTACTACTCTCATTTATGTTTATTTAAAGCCAAAAGTATAAAAAATTATGAATGAATACGTTTAATGGTTCTTCTACCATTTTAGTGGGTGCTTAACCATAAGGTAATTTTCAGTCTAAATTTACTATGGTTATTTGTTGATTTGTTGATTTGTTTATAAGCTGCATAATTATGCTATATAAGCATATATGGCATAAACAAATAAACGTATAAACAGATAACCAACATGCACTTTAATCAGTTTCCCACTAAATTTGCAGTAATACCCGTTTAATAAAACAGTCGACTAAATTCACATTTCTTCACATCGCTCAATATTTAGAATTACTAATGCCTGTTCCGCCTTAGCGGAATTTTGAAAACTTATGCAAGTCATCTCCTTATCTTCAAATTCACACATCCCCACATTTCCTATTTTTCAAATTTGTACATTCTCAAATTTTAAAAATCTAACTTCTAAAATCTAACTTCTAATTTCAATTTGCTTATCTTTATACATCATTTCTTTAATATTATGCAGCTATGAAACAAAAATATATATTTATAAGCCTTACCATCATAAGTGTCCGAAAGTTTTATGAAGATTCAATGATAAAACCATAATGTATTGATTCTCAGTGTTTGTTTTTTGTATTTTTAAACAAAATACCGTCCAATAAAAATCAAGACGAGTCCAAATTTAGTTTTAATTGTTTTTGTCCCAAAAATTTTTGATCATATTGTCTAGCCTTTTTTACAACAATATTTATTTGGTTTGCCACATATTGTAACTGTTTATATTGTAAAAGGCACACCCTTATTATTGTTACAAAATGTCCAAACAAATGTTTAACATTACTAATACTCCTGCGTATTAGTTCAACTAAAAAATATGTAATGATTGCTATAAATATTTGTGATTTGTTTGAGTTTTTATTTGTCCCGAGAAAATTTTTTATCTGCAGGTTTTGCTTTAATAGCTTGAAAAATGTTTCTATCTGCCACCTGCGTTTATAAAGGGCGGAGATTACAGAAGCAGGCCATGTAAGGTTATTTGTAATAAGGGCAACTGTTTTAGTTTCTACTCTTTTGGTCTTTCTGTTCACTTCTTCAACCATTACAGCCACTCTACGAAGTTTTATCTCTGAAAGCCCAGCTTCTTCTGCTTTTTTGCCTGTCAGGTAAATAATTTCATCCTTGAGTATTTCAAAATCTTTATCGTCTGGCAATTCAAGTTCTTCAACTGTATCATAAACAGTATTAGCCTTTATCCTTGTAACAAAGGTATTCTTGTCGTCTATCCTTTGTTTGAACAATTTAAAGTCAAAATAGCCCCTGTCATCTACTATAATTGTATCTTTTGGGTAGCGAAAATCATCAACACCGCGCCTGTCGCTTAATTTGGCTTCGGATATGTTGATTATGTCCGGTAACAGGCTCTTTTCGTCTAAACTCGTATGTATCTTTATCCCACCTTTAGCTGTCCGATATTCAGCCCAGTCAAATAAACTCAAACATACACTCATAATTGTCGCATCTACTAGTTTTATTGACCGTCCTTCTATTTCTGCAATTTCCTGGTAGCCGGGCTGTTTTGAAAACACATTCTTATAATATTTCACAAGTTCAAAATATATACGCTCAAAAACCTGCCAGTCCCTTTTTGCATTTCCATCTGACATGGTAGATTTTGCGGGGCTTTGACCTAAATTTAAATCCCTTAATAATTTTTCGTCGACACTAAGTCCTAAATTTATTTCTCTCAAACTCAAACATTTATTTAGCTGTCCGAAAATCATAGATACAAATTGATCGTAGGTTTTATACTTTGAACACCCTTTATCCGATTGGAATATCCGGATATTGTCATAAAAAATATGTTTTGGGACTAAATCTATTATCTGCCTTAATAATGGTTTTTCTGATTTCTTTGTATTTTTGTGCAATGGAATTAAGCTCATAATGAAATTTTAAAAGTTTGCACTTCAAAATTTGTAATTTTTGAGCTTTTTTCCTATTTTATTTTTCCGGACAGTTATGATCACCTCTAAAGTAATTTATTGCTATTAAATACATTGCATCAGCATTTCCATTATTAGCTTTACTAACCAAAGAATCCATAACTGAAATTTGACCAAAAGTCATAGCTGATATTTGGAACAAAATGTATATAGAAATTAGTTTTTTCATAATTGCATAGCTGTTATTCTCTCTGTGGTTGCCTTGCAGACAACGCTAGCCTATGCTTAGTATGGGAACAGATGTATAGAATTTCCAATAAGCATATAGCCAAATTTTTGATTTTGTTTTTATCTTTTCATTTTTAAAA
>JBDLJL010000241.1:0-6189 GCA_039714415.1 Bacteroidota bacterium | reverse complement strand
TCATGGAGTAATAGAAAAAGGTGGAGGTATATTATGGTTGTCAGACGATGGTATTAAGTTTAATTCATATATAAAAGGTTTTCATAGAATAGATGATTATACAACTGTAGATTCAACAAAGGTGGCTGTGCATTATGGACCTAAAAATAGGGGGTATGCTAAGTTTGAGCGTCCGCAGGTTTTGATGATTGATGACGAGCCAAAATATTTATATGTTGCATCAGGTGTAAATATATATGGTGGCGATTGTACTGTTAGTTATGTGTTAAAATTTAAAGAGCTTACCAAATAGTAACATCAACTGGTATAGTTGCCAGTGGCGGATAAGTTAGATATAAAACCAGAATCTGTTCTGTTTAAGTTAGTACCCGTTAAGAAATAACCTTTACATTTAAACTTGTTCTTTTATCCTTTTTCTGCTTGAAAAAACGCTTTAAATAGCCCGCTATTTGCAGTTTTTTTCAATTTGAAAAAGAACAAAATAACTGCCTTTTAATTGTAAACTTTATTCCTGAACAAGCACTTAGTGTTTGAACCTGTGCGATAATAAGATTAATAATTTTATGCTAAAGAGCATTGCTTAACCTAACTTTGAACCTGAATAATGCAGGTTAATAATAAATATTGAATATGAATTTTTCAAGAGTATTAAATAGAATTTGGATTGTTATTGCAATAATAACTATAGTAAGTAGCTGTTCTACAAGCGATAACAGTATAAAAAAAGAAATTTGGGGAGAAGTAGAAGGCAAGCAGGTTTTCCTTTATACAATAAGCAACTCAAACGGGATGACGATGAAGCTTACTAATTATGGCGGAATTATTACATCGGTTAAAGTTCCTGATAAAAACGGGAAATTTGAAGATGTCGTTTTAGGATTTGATAATCTTCAGCAGTACCTGGGCAAACATCCGTGCTTTGGAGCTACCATTGGCAGGTTTGCCAACAGAATAAGAAATAGCAGGTTTGAAATTGACGGAATTGAGTATAAGCTTACTCAAAACAATGGCAGCCATTGCATACATGGAGGAAATGAATTCGACAGGGCTGTTTGGGATTCAGAAATTGTGAACAGTGAAGGTGGAAATGGTATCAAACTGCAATATTTGTCGAAAGACGGGAAAAAAGGCTTTCCCGGAAACCTCAATGTTTATGTAACATATATGCTTACTGAAGAAAATGCAATTCATGTTCTTTTTGAAGCTGTAACCGACAAAACGACCCATGTAAACCTTACACAGCATAGTTACTTCAATCTTTCTGCCGGAAAGGAAACTATACATAACCATCGAATAAAAATTGATGCCGACAATTACACGGAAATTGACGAAGATGTAATTCCAACAGGTGTTATAGCAACAGTAAAAGGAACAGACTGGGATTTAACGAAAATGACCCGTATGGGCGATAATATCGGAAAATTAGATAAAGGGGGATATCACTATTGCTATGTTTTTAATAAACCTGTAAATGAATTGGCTAAAGTAATTGAAGTATATGAGCCAAACTCAGGAAGAACTTTAAAGATAACTACTACCCAACCCGGAGTTCAGTTTTATACAGGAAATTTCATTAGCGATGAACTGACTGGAAAATACGGAATACAATACGGGCCGTATACTGCATTCTGCCTGGAAACACAACACTTTCCTGACAGCCCTAATCATTCTAATTTCCCTTCTACCTTGCTTCTTCCCGGCAATAAATATGAAGAAATGGTTATTTATCGGTTTGGTGTTTTATAAGATCGATTTCAGGTAATTAATTAAATATTTAATGATTTAAGATAATTGCTCAACTGAACAAGACTTTCATTGCCATTGTATTTATTCAGCAACTTATTTACATATTTCTTGGCTTTTGTAAATTGCCCTGAATTTATATAGAAACTAGCCAATGCATACTGGTAATCAAAATTATCATTTTCTTTATTAACAGCCTTTTGAAGCTGCTTTTCTGCCTGCTGATAATTCTTTAATTGCGTGTATAATAATCCCAGGTTATAATTTATCCTGCTGTTTTCAGGTTCTATCGTTGTTGCAATTTCTAAATATTTTATGGCTTCATCATACTTTTTTAATTCAACCAACAACAAACCAAGCGAATAATGAATACCCGGCATTTCAGGATTTAACTTTATAAGGTGTTTATAAATTTTTTCAGCTTCATTGTTTTTCCCGGTTTGGTTATATGCCAAAGCCAGGTTTACATAACCAGGATAGAATTGATTGTCGATTTCAATAGAACGTTTAAAGTGTTTTATAGCTTCATAGTAATTGCCCTGGTTAGAATATAATAGCCCAAGGTTGCCTTGTCCGCCCGGAAAATCGGCCATGTAGTTGTTATGATCTTTAAATTCGTTAAGCGCTTTTTCAAAATTACCAACGTAAGCTTCAGGCAGCAATTCTTTCGGCAAGTAGGTAAATTTAAGCCCGGCTTCCATTCTTACTGCTTTTGTCGGATCTTTTAACAGAGGGGACAAATCAGCGATATATTCTTCTGCGTTATTACTTGAATAATTTCGGGCAGCTGAAAGTCGTAACATTGATTCCGGTACATCCAAAGCTTTTTTTATTGTATTTATGGCCAGTGGGTCGTTATAATTAGCTAAAAGTTCCAATGCAGTAGCACGTGCTATTAACGGGTTAAGAGTATCATCAACAAGGTTCACCAACTCTTTTAACGCCTGGGGCTTTCCTTCTCTTCCTTTTGAAATAGCAACGCCATAGTGAGGCCTGTATTTTGTTCCATACCATTTTGTGGTATATTGTATTGCCCAGTCAGATGTTTTATCCTTATGACATTGGTTGCAGGCATTTGGTGTCCCAAGTTTCTTTGATAAATCAGGCCTTGGTATCCTAATACTATGATCATTCCTGGAATCAATCCCCATGTAATTCCTTGCTGGCATGTGACAATTAATACATAAAGAACCTTCACCTTTTCCGGTCAACCTGCCATCTATATAATAATCCCCCCCCCTATCGTCCACGGTTTTATGAAAATGATGTTTTGCTGATCCATAATAATTCTCCTGATGACACTGATAACAAAGTCGATTATCATCAAACAAACGCTCACCGCTATGGACATTATGGCAATCGTTACATTTAATATCATTGTGATACATCTTACTTTGGGTAAATGATCCCCAAACATAATCTTCATCGAGAATCTGGCCGTCAGAAAAATAATCGTCATGCAATAAGGTTGGAACCATAAAATCCATAGGGTCAAGCGACTTATGGTTAAAATTTCCCAACTGGGACCGTCTCGTATGACATCTGGCACAAAGGTTTACATATTCTTCATTATTTATACCACTGGTTTTTACAAGCAAGCCAAAATTTTCTGTTTTTTGCTGTTTTAACTCAGGCCAATCTGCCCACTTCACATGTTCTGAACCTGGGCCATGACAAGATTCGCATGAAACATTTATTTCTGACCATGTTGTGTGAAAAGAGTCTGATTCGGCAATATAATTTTTCCTTAAATTAGTAGAATGGCACTCGGAACACATACCATTCCAGTTCTGTGCCTGATTAGTCCAATACAACCAATCATCAGGTTTTATATCTTGCCCTTCATAAATCATTGCCCCCATATCAAACCACTCACCTTTCTCAGTATTCCATGCAATGGGAAGGCACTGATACTTTCCTCGCTCGAAAGGAACCAGGTACTGTTGCAGGGGGGTATAACCGAATGTATGGCTTATTTCATATTCGGCCATTTTGCCGCCTACCCCCTTTGTATTAACATAAAATTTCCCATCACGTTTATAAAATTTATGTGTGATGCCATTACTAGTATATTCAGCGTTGTTAAAATTGCCAAGTACAGTGCTGTCACCTACATGAGCCATAGCATTCGCATGGTGGGAACGTTCCCATTCCTTATGTTCGTTTTCATGACATTCCAGGCATTTTAACCCACCAACAAACTGAGGCTCTAATGTTTCAACTCGATTAAGTTTTGCCAGTTTGAACTTAATTCCAGCAATGGGGATAAGTAAAACTATTATAACAGCAGCAATCAGCCCTTTTTTTTTCCAGTTGTTCATACGCCCTTATTCCTTCTTTTACTGTTTATGATATCCCTAGGGTTTACTTTTATATTATTGTTCTCAATAACCACTTCTAGCTGGTCTAAGTCCCTGGTAGCCGGAGCTTTTAAAACTTTTCCTTTTATATCAAACATAGATGAATGACAAGGGCAAACCAAAAGGTTTTTTGATTCGTCATATTCCAGTGCACACCCTAAATGAGTGCAACGGGTCGACAGAGCCATAAACTCACCATTTTCCAATCGTGTCAGGAAAAAACCCTGGCTTCTAAAGGGGGTTATACTGTTCTTCTTGAAACTTCCTATTGTACCAGCCTCAAATAAAGGTTCTACTGAAACATTTTTTTTTCTCTTTGGATTAAAAAAACTAAAAATAAGGTAGATAAATTCTAGTCCGGCCACAATGCCCAGTCCAATCCATATTTTCTTAAAAAAGTTCCTTCGTGTTATATTTTCGTTCCCGTTTTTCAATGTATATTATAATTAGAAAATTAATTTCATCCCTTCACCCCTCAGATATATCCCGGTTAAAGTAAGAACAATAAATGTAATAATAACAAATATACTTATGGTTTGTATTATTTCCGCTTTGTTGGCCTTGAGTTTTCTTTTCAGATAGAAACCCTTAAGAAATAAAAAAGAGACCAGTAATATGAATGACAAGATACCATGTTTAAATATTAGAACGGAATTAAGCAGGTATTCATCCAATAAAATATAAACAGGCGTCAGGATTAATGCTAACAGAGCAGTTTTTTTTGCTAATTTACTTCCTGATGGTGTATGAAACCAAACACCCTGTTTAGGAAATACATCCTTGATTTTAGGCAGATTGAATAATATAAATATTATACTAACTGGGATAATTACAATAGCAATTAACGGGTGAAAATGCATAATAAGTTCCTGAAAACCCATAAAATACCAGGGCGCTTTTGAAGGATTGGGAGTAACTAATGGATTGGCTTCATCTACAAGTGGGGCGTCAAAAAAAGTAGCCAAAAGAAAAACAAAAGCAAGAAGAAAAAGTGCCACCACAAACTCACGCGTGACTAAATTGGGGATTACCGGTATCTTTTTAATTTCTTCTTCATCATTTTCTTGTGGTATTACAACACCGCCTGCTTTTCGTATTTTCCAAAAGTGAAACCCCATAAGTATTACCATGGTTAAAGGAAGAAGACCGGTATGCATGTTATAGAAGACCAATAATGTAGCATCCCCCACTTCTGAACCCTGGATAACCATTTTATTTAAATATTCCCCAATAAGGGGCACGTAATTAAGCATACTTGTGCTTACGGTAATGGCCCAATATGCCAGTTGATCCCACGGCAAAAGGTATCCGCTAAAATTTGACGCAATAACCAGCAACAACAGGCACACACCTATTATCCAGTTGCTTCCGCGCTTTTGGTTATAGGCACCTGTAAACAGTACCCTTAGCATATGCAGGAAAACTATAAGCACAAGCAATGTCCCACTCCAGTGATGGATATTCCTGATATAATTACCAAAAAGCATTTCGTTTTGCATATATAAAATGCTATCGTAAGCACTTTCAGGCGTAGGAACATACACAAAACGCAATAGTATCCCTGTAAAGGCCAATAGCACAAACTGCAGGGCAGCCATACCACCCAAACCCCATGTAAGAGTATACTTAATTGCCTTTTCAGGAATTAGTTTTGGATGAAGGTGCAGAATAAGATTATTCCATTTATTTTTTTTATTGGGCATTAAAATCGAATTTAAAAAACAAGGCGAAATTATATATTTCTTTTATAACAATCTATTATTATAAAAGAAAAAACTTGGCAGTAGAAATATTAATTCAAATAATTAACAAAAACAAGACGGTTAAAATATCATGCATACATGTTAAGAAACATGTGCCGTTTGATTATTCAAATATATAGATTTGTTGATATAATTAACTAATCTAAAATTTGAAAATTATGGAAAGTTCGTTTCTTAGCGCAGTTTTTTTGCCATTAGCATTGGCAATTATCATGATAGGCATTGGCCTTGAACTAAAACTATCTGATTTTGGTTTATTGTTTAAAAAGCCTAAACCCGTTGTAGCCGGTTTATCAGCACAAATGGTATTGCTCCCCATTTTA
>JBDLJL010000240.1:0-6197 GCA_039714415.1 Bacteroidota bacterium | reverse complement strand
AGTATGAGACTTTTCCTGTTAAAAGAGCTTAGGTTAATGGTTTCATTATGCGATAAAATTTCTTTTTTCAACAAACCCTTCCCGTTCAAATCGTAAATTTCAATAAAACATCTTTCAAGAGGATCAAGCTCTTTGGATATTTTAATTTCTATGTAGTTCGTTGCCGGATTAGGGTGAACGTTCACACTCAAATCCTTATACCTTGTGTCAACAACATGCTCTTTGTCTATCAAAAAGGGTTGATGAAATCCCTGGTTCAGCATTTTGCTGTTATCAACCAGTGTTTCAACCATACATTCACCCAGCGACCAGGAATATAATACAATGTTGGTTTCGTAACAATCACCGGAAGAAGACACTAGTCCATCAAACATTACCTGCCCGGATATTTGCAAAGAACATAAGATGCCAATAATAAAGAGTAAAATTTTTTTCATAGTTATGTGTTTTTAGGTTTATAAAAATTAAAAGCAAATTGAAATGCTTTTGGACAGAATTTTTAAGATTGATTAATTCGAATGCTAATTATTTTGGTATCAATAAGTCAAATAGTTATGACTTAAGAAAAGGGAGCAGTAAAAATATTAATTCAAACGCAAGCAAAATACTGATTTTTACTATTCAGATGAAAACCTCAATGAATTTAAAAAACATAAAACTCGTTTAAGTTTGCATCTTGCTAAAAATCAGCAAACAGAAGATCATTGTTCATTTATTCTACTTACGCTTTAAGGGTAATTATCCAGAAACTGAATTCTGGTATAGCAAGTTACGACATATCAGTGACTAAAGCAATAAATATTTGATAATTGATTTGTCTATTTGTTATGGAATTTAGTTTAATAGATGTAGCAATTGGTACATAGAAACCATTTAACGGCATGTTATAAGGCGTAAAGATGAAAAACGGGACACTGAATGAGAGCTTACTCTTCTTTAGAATCAGACTAAATTACATCCTTACAGAAAACAATAATATAAATTTTATTATATTTAGGCTTACAATAAATTTTAAATTCCTTGATTATGCGTACCATCTTAATTTTTATATTCCTGCTTGTATTTAATACGGTTTATGCCGGAAGCGGTGTAATAAACTTTGTAGAAACAACAGTTGAGCTTTCTGAAACAGGTGAGGCTACCGTAAAGTATATTGTTCAATACCGTGTTGTTTCGGGCGAAATGCATGGGTTTTATTTTGAAGGAAGTGACGCCTTGGTAATTCACGGCTTTTTAAAAGAATCATATGCAACAGATGATTTTGGTAATAAATATGGATTAGATATCTCAAAAGTTTCATTAGGTAAATGGGATATTATCCTGGCTGAGGGTAAAGGAGTGTCAAATGGCAATATTACTTATGTTTTCTATTTTACTACTAATTTTAATCAAGCCGGATACCTTGCAAATACGGTTACAAATGAGGGTGACTCCTTAGTCATTTTTAGCTGGTCGCCTGTTATGTGGGACGAAGCTTCCAATATGGATCACTACACACTCAAAGTACTTCCTCCTCACCAGGCGGTTGAGGGAGTTGATGTTTTGCGAGAGCATTACATGGGTAATAATATTATCCGAACAGAAGAATTTGTAAATGAAAAGTTTTTAATTGATTATCAAACAGCTGAAAGTGGCAAGTTACTCCTTGTTTTCCATAAAAATAAACCCGGCAACCGTTATGATATGCATACGCAGTTTTATATGCCGGCAGAGTGGTTTGCTTTGACAGCGGCTCAATCAACTACTTATCAAGACGAAGCTACTAGCTTTGAGGATGAAACAACTTATGATTCATACGAAAATTATATGCCACCGGAAGCAAACAAAAAGAACCTGTTATATTGGGCCCTGGCAGTTGGCGTCCTGTTTTTCTTTGTGGTTAACCGTAAACATAAATCAATGGTTAAAGCAAAAGCCGGTATGGATGATGTAAGCTGGGGCAACCTGGACTGGACACCACCGAAACTGACGCTTTCGCATTACCATATTGAAGGGAAAATTTGTATGGATTTAACACCGCTTGAAGCTGCTTTTTATTTGGAAGTACCTTTTAAAAGTATCCTTAGTGGTATGGTTATGGCCATGGAAAATGAAAAAATACTGGAAGTTGTCCAAAAATCACCTTTGAGGGCAAAAGTGTTGGGAACTCTTGAAATGTATGGGTTAGGTGAATATGAAACACAGCTTTTTAATTCTTTGGCAGATGATGAAGAGTTTTCGCAAGAGGAACTTGAAGATTTAATGAACATGATTGTGAAGAACATTCAGAAAAAAGCCTGGGATTGCGATATTGAAGCAACAAAAGATTATTACCGCCAGCAAATGGATAGCTGGAAAGAAAAAAACATCCCGGAAGAAAAAAAGGAACAATATCGAAACCAAAACAGCAATTACTTATGGTATCATTGGTATTACGGAATGAACGACCGGTGGGACTATCGATATAATGACCGCAACCCACATGAGTATGAATATGATATTCCGGTAGATATGGATCATCTAAGCGCACCATCACTGGATATTATGGAAAATATTAACGTTTGCCATGATGCATGCCATTCTGCCTGTCACTCGGCATGCCATTCTGCTTGTCACTCAGCCTGTCACTCAGCCTGTCATTCGGCCTGTGTAAGTGGTGGCTCGCATTAATATTGGTAAGTATTCTATTTATGAGTAAATAAAAGCCACAAATTAATAAAAATAAAAAGATAAACACAATACACGAAATTGAGCTAATTAATTAAAGTTAAATTAGTAATGAAAAAAATTAAAGCCACAGATTCACAGATTAAAGAAAATAATTTTTATTGATTCTCGCAGAAAAACAAGCTACGCTTGTTTTAAAATCTGTGAATCTGTGGCGATTAATTAAATTATGATGATAAAAACAGTATATTAAATTGAGCTAATTAATTTAAATAAAATTTGTATTGAAATAAATTTTTGCCACAGATTCACAGATTTTTGAATCGCAGGCGATTCACATTTGTTGTAATATCTGGTAAATTTAGGAGCTTGGCCTGAAAAAATTAATAGGATTATAAGATATTTTAAATTTAATAAAGAATAAAAAGCTTTAGCTTTTAATCTGTGAACGGCTTTAGCCTTCACGCAAGTAATCTGTGGCGATAAATAGTTATAGTAAAAGTAATTTATGTTTAAAACAAAAAAAATACAAGGCATTGGTTGGGTAGACGAATTTATTGAAAATATTCGTGAATACGTATTTGTGCGCGAAGAGGATAATATTCTGATTAAACAACCTAACCAGGCTACAAAAATAAATAGCACGGGCACTAAAATAATGAAGTTTTTGCTAAATGGTGGAACAACTGCGGAACTTTTAAAAAAAACCGGAAATGATAAAGCTGTAGAAATAGAAAGCTTTATTATTGGGGTAAAAAATTATCTCGAAGGCAATTTAGATGAATTTAGCCTGAACCCCGCTGTTGAAACTGAACCTTTTGCTTTGCAATTTAGTAAATTACCCGTTCTTTCAGAATTAGCACTTACCTACAAATGCAACCTTCAATGTAAATTTTGTTATGCTGGTTGCAACTGTACTGTTAACCCAACAGGCAGTAATGATGAATTAAGTTTGGATGAATTTAAAGCTGTTATTAAAACAATTTATCAGGAATCACGTGTACCTTCAATTAGTTTTACTGGTGGCGAACCCACTTTACGACCTGAAATACTTATTGCATGTACAGAGTATGCAAAAAGCCTGGGTATGCGCGTCAACCTTATCACTAATGGCACCCTAATTACACCAGAATATGCCCAAAAACTTAAAGATTCGGGTTTAGATTCGGTACAGGTAAGTATTGAAGGGGTTACAGCAGAAACACATGACAAACTGGTTCAGCATAAAGGGGCATTTGAAAAGAGTATACGTACGGTTAAATTATTTAAAGATTTAGGTCTACATGTACACACAAACAGCACCTTAAATAAACATAATGAAAAAGAAAGCAGATTGTTACCCGATTTTGTAAAAAACACACTTGGCTTAGAGCGGTTTAGTATGAATTTGGTAATCCCTGCAGGGAGTAGTATTTTTAATGATGACCTGGTAATAAAATACAGCGAAGTTGGCCCAATTATTTTAGACATCCAAAAAGAAAGTAAAAAATGGGGTGTGGAGTTTATGTGGTACTCCCCTATCCCAATGTGCATGTTCAACACAATAACAAATGAGTTGGGAAATAAAGGTTGTGCTGCCTGCGACGGGCTAATATC
Organism: Bacteroidota bacterium; assembly: GCA_039714415.1. Taxonomy (GTDB): domain Bacteria; phylum Bacteroidota; class Bacteroidia; order Bacteroidales; family NBLH01; genus NBLH01. The sequence goes on along the minus strand of JBDLJL010000240.1, from coordinate 1,955 downwards.
TGTGGCCCCAAATGGGGATATTTTACCCTGCTCATCGTATGACGAACCGGTGGGTAATTTAAAAGACAAAGAGTTTCCGGAAATCTGGCAAGGTGATCAGGCAAAATATTTTAGGGATAAAGAATATGCCCATGAAATTTGCCAAAGTTGCGAGCATCTGGCTGTGTGTAATGGTGCTTGCCCGCTTTATTGGCGAAATATGGGATATGATGAATTAATTGAAGCAAAAAAGAATGGAAAAATTAACCACTAAGACACAAAAGCGCAAAGAGGGAAAATAAAAAGCTTTGTGTCCCTGCAACTTTACGGTAAAATAAAGTAGAACAATTTAATAATATAAATTATGAGTACACTACTATTATCAAAAGACGAACAAGGAGTTGTTGTTTTCCATATTTGGAAATCGCTACCTTATAAAATTCGGTTGGGTTTAAGTATTTTTTTAATCATTATTGGTTTTATTATCCAGTATTTTACATTTGAAGTTATGCCGGGTGTATTATTTGTTTTGGGCGGAAACCTCTTATTGTTGGTAAAAGGATATGATAACAGGATAAAACTTGCTAAATACAAGGCTTCAGCTGAATGGGTGAAAACGGATAGCGAGCAATTAAATAATATTGTTGACCTAAATATTAAAGTAAAAAAATGGGACAAAAGTGCCTTGGATATCAGTAATCCCAAAGGAGTTACTTTTTTTATACTATCTTTGGTGGGACTTTACTATTTATGGTCTAACTATACGTTCAGTTTCTATTCCGGAATTGATATTATAGTTGCTGATTTAATTGTTCTTTTGTTCCCTCATTGGTTTACAGGTATTAAAAGGATTACAACCACGCCAAAACTGATCAATAAAATTGCCCTTTACAGAAGGTTAATGAAAAACTATACTGAAGAACTGGCAAAAGACAAAGTAAGTTATATGACCCATGTTTTAGGTGATGAAAAAAAACTGCCGGATGATATAAAAATGAAAATAGAATTTGAGGGGCAGCCTGAGAATTTCTTAGGAATGTATGCCCAGGTGTCGATGAATAATGTACAAGGAAAAGATTACCCATATTTTTATGTTGTGCTTGTAGCAAAGAATAGAATGAAATTGATACAAAAACACTTTTCATCGGTAAGTGTACCCAACAAGGTTATTAAAGAATCGAGCAGGGAAAGAGATATAGATATTATAATTATTAGGCAAAAGACTACTAAAGATAGTGGTTACCATACCAATCCTAAAGCTATGAAAGTTATTTTTGAAACCGGCCTGCAAACGGCAAGGGGGATAATGGCCAAGTATAAATAGTGTTTATTTTGGCTCTGGTTTAAATATTCTGGGTTACCAATAATTATCTTCTATGCATTAATTTACAGGTAATTAGTCATTAAGTCATTGGTAATTAAAAACTGAGGTTAATTATTATAAATTACTAATGGCCAATGTACCAATTACTTGCCAGACACATGTATTGAAGATATTTGAAATATCCCAGACAACCTAAACTAGAGCGTTTATTTTTTTAAAAGAATTGATTTCTAATTTATGAAAAAAATACTATTACCCATTCTAATTTTACTTCTTATTCAATGTGGACAAATTAATGATGCTCCCCAAATTAAATTTATAGAACAATCAGCACCAAATGGAATTAGTTTACGCGGAAGTTCTGTTGTAAACGATCAAGTTGCCTGGTTCAGCGGCACAAAAGGTAGTTTTGTTAAAACTACGAATGGCGGCAAAAACTGGGATTGGGGCAACATTCGCAACTTTACGCATCTTGATTTTCGTGACATTCATGCTTTTAGCGATAAAAAAGCGCTTGTGTTAAGTGCCGGATATCCTGCTAAAATTTTAAAAACTATTGACGGCGGTAACAGCTGGGAAGAAAAATACTCTGACACAACAAAAGGAGTGTTTTTCAATTCAATGGATTTTTGGGATGAGAATAATGGTCTTG
>JBDLJL010000239.1:0-6327 GCA_039714415.1 Bacteroidota bacterium | reverse complement strand
CAGCTTTAAAATATTCTAAATGTTTTGTATTTCTGTAAGCAGCTTCAAAATAGTTATAATGGATACCTTTTTTTACAGCAGATACATCAATATCTATAGGTTTATTACACATAATAACACTATCTGACGGAGTAGCATAACTCATGTCAATTTCCGTAATGAAAGTATTATCTGTCAGTGGATAATTTTCTTTTTCTGATGCCCGGTTTTCGTTAGGCTTATTCCCCATAACAAAAATGATTTCACCACCATTCATTATATTATGATGATTTATCCATGAATTGTTATAAATTTTACCGTTTAATTTTACCGATTGCACATAAATATTTTCAGGCGATTGGTTTTGAACAGTAACTTTAAATTTTTTGCCATTTTCAAGATTAATTACAGCTTTATCAACCAACGGACTGCCAATCACATACATATCCTGTCCGGGGTTAAATGGATAAAACCCCATTGCACTCATTATATACCATGCCGACATTTGTCCGCAGTCTTCGTTACCGGCTAAACCATTTGGAGTATCGTTGTACATATCCTGAAGAATTTTGCGTACAATGCGTTGTGTTTTCCATGGTTTCCCCACATAATTGTACAAATAAGCCATGTGATGATCGGGTTCGTTTCCATGTACATATTGACCTATAGCATCGCCATGGTCGTAGTGTAAACCTTTACCCGGGGTTTTTAATGTAAAAAAATTATCTAACCATAAGTCAAATTGTTCTTCACCTCCTACTAATTCAATAAGACCTTTAGTATCATGCGGCACAAATGTATATTGGTAAGCATTACCTTCGCTGTAATGGGAATTTACAAATGGATTAAATGGCTTAAACCATGTGTGGTCTGAATATTTACCGCGCATCAACTTTGTTTCAGGGTCAAATACGTTTTTATAAAATTGGGCACGGGCATTGAAATATTCATAATCTTCTTCTTTTCCAAGTTCTTTAGCCAGTATAGCAACACACCAATCGTTGTAGCAATATTCAAGCGTTTTTGAAACCGATTCACCTTCCAAATCACATGGGATATATCCAAAATTTTTATAATAATTCAATCCGTAAGCATCAGACATCATGGTGGTTTTCATTGCCTTATAAGCTTGTTCAATGTCGAAATTAGTAATCCCTTTAACATAAGCGTCTGCTATAACAGATGTTGCATGATATCCCAACATACCATCGTAGGTGCTGCCTGTTAAAGGCCATTGTGGCAAACGGCCTGTTCCTTCGTGTAATTTTAATAATGATTTTATAAAATCGCCTGTTCGTTCTTGATCAATAATCGTAAATAAGGGATGCCATGCCCTGAATGTATCCCATAATGATAATGCTGTGTAATATGTAAAATCATCTGATTGATATATTTTATTTTCAGCTCCAACATACCTGCCATCAGCATCCATAAATATTTGTGGCGCCAGGAATGAATGATACATTGATGTATAGAAAACTCTTTTTATTTCTTCGCTTTGAGATTCAATTGTAATTCTGCTTAATTCTTTTTTCCACGCTTCTTCTGCATTTTTAACAATTTTGTCAAAATTCCAATCTGTAATTTCAGTGTGTAGATTGTTTCTTGCACCTTGAATATCGACAGCCGAAATGCCAACTTTTATCATAATTTGTTCATTTCCTGATGTCTCAAATTGCAATGCTGCTTTTATATCTTTCCCTACTGCTTCAATTGCTGTTGAATTTATTTTTTCATTACTTGAAATCTGATGAGATATAAATGGTTTTGAAAATTCTGCCGAAAAATATACGGTGTGATCAAAAGCCATAACACCGTTAGTTCGACGATAACCTTCAATTTTTGTATTATCGATAAAACTAATGTGTGTTTCAATAACTGTTTCAACAATATTTTCTTTATGCTTTAAATCAATAATAATATTCGCTTCACTACTTTTTGGAAATGTATAGCGGTGAAATCCGGCTCTTAAAGTTGATGTTAATTCGGCTTTGATATCATAATCATCCAAGATAACACTATAATATCCGGGAGATGCTTTTTCGCTTGAATGCCTGAAACGGGAACGATAACCCGATTCAGGATTTATATCTGTTCCCGGTTCAAACTGTATATCACCCACAGTAGGCATAAATAATATATCGGTATAATCAACCTGTCCGACTCCGCTTAAATGTGTATGCGAAAAGCCCAGAATTGTACTATCAGAATAATGATAACCTGCACATGCTTTTTGGTCGGCATCATTTCGTGTATCGGGGCTTAGTTGCACCATACCAAAAGGTAGTGAAGCCCCCGGATAAGTTTGCCCTGTTCCATCAGTTCCTATGAACGGGTCAACGTATTGAAGTATTGATTCATTATCTTCGGTGCAGGAAAGAAAGAGTAATAATGTAAATAAAATAAGTTGTTTTTTGAAAATCATAATAATTATTTCAAAATAAATATTTCTTTCAAACGAATATCTTTTGATGAAGCACCAATCAATATTTCAAATTCGCCCGGTTCTGCTACCCATTTTTTTGAATCTACATCGTAAAATGAAAGATGGCTTTTGTCAATTTTAAATGTAACCTCTTTGCTTTCACCTGCTTTTAAACTTACACGTTTAAAACCTTTTAGTGATTTTACTTCACGTTCAACACTGGCTGCTTTGTCGCTAATATATAACTGAACTACTTCATCACCGTCCTTTTCTCCTGAGTTTTTAACCATTACGGATATTTCAAGCGTATCGTTTTGTGTTATTTCTTCTGATGATAGTTTTAAATCGGAATATTCAAAAGTTGTGTATGAAAGTCCAAAGCCGAAAGGAAATAATGGCTCAATATTTTCTTTATCATAATGGCGATAACCAACAAAAATACCTTCTTTATAATATGCAACTTCCTTTTCTCCCGGATATGTGTTTGCAATAGGGGTATCTTCCCATTTTTTAGGAAATGTTAATGGCAATTTACCTGAAGGATTTACGTCTCCAAAAATAATATCAGCTAAAGAGTTTCCTCCCTCTTGTCCGGGATACAATGCTTCAATTACTGCGGAAGTTTTATCTAGCCATTCATCCATTAAAATAGGTGTAGCATTGTTTAAAACCATTACCACATTTTTGTTTACAGCTAAAACCCTTTTAATCAGTTCCAATTGATCCTCGTCCAGATTCAATCTTGCCCTGTCAACGGCTTCACCCTCAAGTTCTTTATCTAATCCCATTGCAAGAACTACTACATCTGATTTTGCAGCCAGTTTCACAGCATCTTCTGTCATAGTTCCCGGCTTGTAAGGTGCAAAACCTAACCTGCAACGGCATGTGCCAATATTTTCATAAAAATCAACTTTCAGATCGTACCATTTATCTTTTTCAAATTTGTAGCGGGCAATTTTAAACTTCCCGGGGCGTGCATCAACCCAGGCATCCAAAATCTTCTGTCCATCAAGATACATACGGATACCATTATCAGAACGTAAGCCAATCTCATACCAGCCATCACCAGGGGACTTGAATTTACCTGTCCAGCGGGCAGACCATTTATCCAAACGTATAATATTTGTATCTGGCGAACTATATTCCCAATTAAAATTAATGTCTTTTTCGACACGAGTTAATGCAGGCTCGCCTTCAACTTCTTTATTGTTGAAATATTCAGCATCCAACCCGGGTTTTCCGTCTTTGGTCATATAAAATTCAGGTCCTGCAATAGGTAAATCTAACGATCGGGCAGGAATACCACGTGCAAACTTCACATCCACTTTGTCCCCAACTTTGTTTAAGATACCTTCGTAAGGTGAAATTCCATAGTTTCCGGTAAGTCCGCCGCTACCGCCGCCTTCCATTCTAGCTTCACCACCATTAGGGCCAATTACAGCAATAGATTTTATTTTATTGCTATTTAATGGTAAAAAATTGTTTTCATTTTTCAGTAAGATGATACTTTGATCAGCAACCCTTTTTGCCAAACTTCTGCGATATTCGTTGTCGGAATGGCCGCCATAAGAATCGATTGATTCATCGAACAAACCAGCTTTGAACATGACACTTAAAATACGCTTTACTTTATCATCTAAAGTTGCTTCTGTTACCTCACCGTTGTTTATTGCTTTTAGCAATTTTTCGCCATAATATTTTCCGTTTGGCATTTCCAAATCCAATCCTGAATTTGCCATTGGAACTGTTGAACGGGCACCACCCCAATCTGATACAGTTGTACCTGTAAATCCCCATTCATTTTTTAAAACATCCTGTAATAAATACTTATTTTCACATGCATAAGTACCACGAAACCTATTGTATGCAGCCATTATTGTCCATGTATCAGCTTCCTGAACCGCTGCTTTGAAAGCAGGGAAATATATTTCACGCAAAGCACGTTCGTCAATTTCTGCACTTACATCAAAGCGGTTCCATTCCTGGTTATTGGCAACAAAATGCTTGGTACATGTAATTACACGCCTACTCTGAACACCTTGAATGTATGGAACAACAAAGCTGGACATCAAATAAGGGTCTTCTCCGTAGCCTTCAAAAGTGCGACCACCATGCGGTGCCCGGGCAATATTTATGCAAGGACCAAGTAGCATATTGCGACCCATAACACGAGTTTCTTCACCCATTTGTTTGGCAACTTCCAACATTAATTCAGTATTAAAAGTTGCAGCAAAATTTATCATTGCAGAGTAATTTGTTGAATGCCCTTTGGTATTAGGCCCTAAAGGGCCATCAGTCATTATCATTTCCGGAATTCCCAGCCGTTTATTTCCTTTCGATTTAAAATCGTTTCCACCAACCAAATCAACTTTTTCTTCCAGTGTCATTCGGTTTATCAAATCATCTACTCTTTCTTCTATTGTGTTTTCTGAATTTTTATAGGCAGGTAATTCATTTGAAACATTTGAATACGATGAAATTATAGCGGCTACAAAGACAAAAAGTAGTATTTTTTTCATAATTCAGTATTTTATTTATTTTTATTAATTGTCCATTTCATAAATATGTACATCAAAAGGTGCATATATATCGGTTAATTTTCCATTAGTTATTCTCACATTGCGATTTTCTTTTAAAACTTTTGCTGTTTTAAATTCATTTAATCCCGAAAATGTAACTTTTACAGGATTTTTATCTGAATTGACTGTAATCAAATATTTTTTGTCGTTAATTTCTTTAGTAATAAATTCTATACCTGCATCAACTGAGTATCCTAATTCATGATACTCAATTTCAATATTATTTGATATTGATTTTGAAGCCAAAATTTCCTGCATCTCAGCCAATTCTTTTGTTACATTATTTAAATCATCGATAAACGGTGATGGCTGTGGTGTGTAATTGGTTCCCCATATTAAAATCCCGTTTGCTCCATGTATAATAGCATTATAAGCCATAAACCTTGATTGTTTATAAGTTGGATAAAGAACCATATTTGAATCTCGTTCTTCTTCCGGTTTTAACATTTCCCACGAAAATCCTTGAAGAACAGCGAATACAGGTTTTGAATTATCAACAACAGTTTTCATCTTGTCGATATACTCGCCAACCTGACTAGGATAAATATTTAACAAGTCGCCTTGTAAGCCATCGTCAAATAAAGCATAACTAGGTTTTATTCCATGAGAGATTACAGGGTAAACATCAACGGCTACAAGATCGGTTGAATTATTATATTTTTTTAATGTTGAAATTAAATTTACAGGGCCATGATTCGTAATTATATCGTGTTTGCTATCATTCTCCTTGATAATATCATAAGCATTTTGCATTTGAGCAGGAGTAATTCTGGCTTCGGCTGATTTCCACGTAAAGGCCGGTTCATCTTCAATTTCCCAATATAGCAGGGCAGAGTGATTTTTGAATTTATTCACCAAATTCTCAAGTTTTTTTTTGCTTGTAAGCGAATCATCTTTTGCGAATATTGTAGTGTAAATCCATGTATTTAAATTATATTTTGATGCTTTGTCCAATTCTGTAGAATCTGCTTTTACACGAACATAATTGTAGCCATTTTCGGCAAGTGTTTTAAACGGGTTTTCGGTTTTCGGATGGTGATATGAGCCTATAATAAATGTCCGTTTGCTTTTTACTATTGGCATGTTGTCATTAGATGTATTTATTTCAGTTCTTTTATCGCTGTTACATGCTGCAAATAATAAAAGGATACTTATTGTTGATATTATGGTTAATAAATTAATTCTCATCAGATATATTTTTATCACGCCAAGACGCTAAGGCGCCAAGAAATTCCTTTTATTCTTCTTTGCGGCTTTGCGTTATATTGTTGCTCATGTGTTTATTTTCTAAAAACCCAACTTATTAAGTATCGTTTTTCCTGTCCAGTTTGCTTCGGCCACAGG
>JBDLJL010000238.1:0-6347 GCA_039714415.1 Bacteroidota bacterium | reverse complement strand
CGGTCATCGCAGAGAGAATCATGGTGAAGGATTTATCAGAATTTGTAATGCACTTAAAGAAATTGCAGAAGCTAATTTAGATGTCCAGATTATTTATCCTGTACACCTAAACCCAAAGGTTTTAAAACCGGTACACGAGATACTAGATAATGTCCCCAACATTAATTTAATAAAACCACTTTCATATCCATCATTTGTTTGGTTGATGAACCAATCTTTTTTAATTATTACGGATAGCGGTGGAGTACAAGAAGAGGCACCTAGTTTAGGTAAACCGGTATTGGTTATGAGAGAAACTACAGAAAGACCCGAGGCAGTTGATGCAGGTACGGTAATTTTAGTAGGAACTGATAAAAAAAAGATTGTTGATGAAACAACAGAATTGTTAAATGACATAGAAAAATACAATACAATGAGTCAATTGCATAACCCCTATGGTGATGGTAAGGCTAGTAAACGTATTGTAGATTATATTGAAAAATTATAAATACATTTAGTTCCAAATACTCAGAATTGTGTAAATAAATTAAAATTCATGACAAAAAATAATACTCCTAAAACAGTGATGATAGGCCTAGGCTACATTGGTTTACCTACAGCAGCAGTAATGGCCCGAAAAGAGATACAAGTAGTTGGTGTTGATGTGAATGAAAAGGTTGTTAATACGATAAATCAAGGTAAGATTCACATAATAGAACCCGATTTAGGTACTTTAGTTCATAAAGTAGTTGAGAAAGGTTTTTTAGAAGCAAAAGTGCAACCTGAAAAAGCAGATGTGTTTCTAATTGCTGTACCTACACCGTTCCGAGGTGATCACGAACCTGATTTAGCCTATGTAGAGTCTGCAACCCGGAGTTTATTACCCTTTTTAGAAGAAGGAAACTTAGTAATTATAGAATCTACCAGTCCGGTAGGTACAACGGAAAAGATGTTGGAGTTGATATTATCGGAAAGACCGGAATTGAAAGATCAGTTTTATATGGCTTATTGCCCGGAACGCGTATTACCCGGAAATGTTATTTATGAATTGGAACACAATGACCGTGCGATAGGTGGTATTGATGACGTTTCTACCAAAAAAGCAATTGACTTTTACCGTTTATTTGTAAAAGGAGAGCTCCATGCCACTAATGCGAAAACAGCAGAAATGACCAAGTTAGTGGAAAATGCCTCCCGTGATGTGCAAATTGCTTTTGCCAATGAACTCTCAATGATCTCAGATAAAGCTGGCATTAATGTTTGGGAGCTAATAGAACTGGCCAATAAACATCCAAGAGTAAATATTTTACAACCCGGAACCGGAGTAGGAGGGCATTGTATAGCAATAGACCCCTGGTTTATTGTAGACGGGTTTCCGGAAGAAGCCCGTATTATACGAACAGCTAGAGAAATAAATAACTTCAAAACCGAATGGGTTATTGAAAAGATTCGTAAAACAGCTCATGACTTTGAAAAAGAATATCAGCGTTGGCCAAGAATAGCTTGTATGGGATTGGCATTTAAACCCAATATTGATGATTTAAGAGAATCCCCGGCGATGTATGTTACTCAAAGTTTGATTAATCACGGGTATGAAGTTTTCCCTGTTGAACCCAATATTGAAGGTCATAAACACTTAAAAATTTACGCTATTGATGAAGCTTTAGAAAAAGCAGATATGGTTGTATATTTGGTAGCGCATGATGAGTTTGTTAGATTAAAAATAGGAGATAAAGTGGTTTTAAACTTTGTAGCTTAATTAAGAACTTTATTCGGTATGCTTTTTAACTCATTAGACTTTGCGGTTTTTTTTCCATTATTCTTCATTGTTTATTGGATAGTTGCTAAGCACCTTACATTACGAAATGCATTTATACTATTTGCCAGTTATTTATTTTATGGTTGGTGGGATTGGCGTTTTTTATCCTTAATAATTATCAGTTCTTTAGTTGATTTTATAGTTGGGAAACAACTCTATAAAACAGAAAACTTATCGAAAAGAAGATTGCTGCTTATAGTCAGTTTGCTTGTTAACCTGGGCTTTTTAGCCTATTTTAAATATACCAATTTCTTTATAGATTCATTTATTAATTCGTTTAGATTATTTGGAGGATCAATGGAGTCCTTTTCATTAAAAATAATATTACCGGTTGGTATTAGTTTTTACACTTTTCAAACACTTAGTTATACAATCGATATTTATAGAGGAAGACTTAAACCAACAAATAATTGGTTGGCCTTTTTCTCATTTGTAGCATTTTTCCCGCAACTGGTTGCCGGACCTATAGAAAGAGCCTCTCATCTATTACCGCAATTTTTCAAAACCTATAAATTTAATTATCAGGCCATGCGAAGTGGTTTGTTGTTAATGGGCTATGGTTTGTTTAAAAAAATGGTCATAGCCGATAGATTAGCAATTGTAGTTAATGAAGTCTATAACAACCCCGAGGCATACACCGGTGCTAATTTAATTGTTGCTACTGTCTTTTTTGCCTTCCAAATTTACTGTGATTTCTCAGGTTATTCTGATATAGCCATTGGTTTGTCAAGAACCATAGGTTTTGATATTATGAAAAACTTTGATAGTCCCTATTTTTCAAAATCTATTACAGAGTTTTGGCACAGATGGCATATCTCTTTATCTACCTGGTTTAGGGATTATGTGTATATACCTTTGGGTGGAAGCAGAAAAGGAAAATACAGAACCTACTTGAACTTATTCTTAGTTTTTATAATAAGTGGTTTATGGCACGGTGCTGCCATAACCTTTGTAATTTGGGGCTTTATCCATGGGGTTATTATAGTCTTTGAAAAAGCCACAATTAAAACTAAAGATAAGGCATTTCAATGGATACGAATTGATAAAAATAATACGCTTGAACGTTTGCTATTTATGTTTATCACGTTTTCTATTGTAACATTTGCATGGATTTTCTTTAGAGCAAACTCTTTTTCGGACTCGGTCTATATAGTTCAACATTTGTTTGATTTTTCAGGACAGAAATCCATTTTTGAATTAGGTTTAGCTCAACATGAGTTTAAATTTGCAATAATTAGTATTTTGTTTCTTTTGCTGTTTGATACGATACACAGAAATTTCAATGCTCATAGATTATTAAACAAAATACATTTTAGCTTAAGAAGTGTTGTGTATGTAAGCATTGCTTTTGTAATCATTATTTTCGGAATATATGGTGATGATAATGTTTCAGAGTTTATTTATTTTCAGTTTTAAAATATGAAAAAGCGAGTTATTTCCATAGTCACTTTTTTAGTGTTGTTTATTGTGGGTTTTATTTATTTAAATAAGGTTTTCATTTCTGAACATAATTTCGTTAATTCAATAGAAGACTTTAAAGAATTATCTGAAAAAACTAATATTGATGTGATGTTTTATGGTAGTTCTCTATCCTATACGATGTTTAACCCATTAATTATTAATAAAGAATGTAAAACCATTTCATTTAATTTTGGTTCACCCTCTTTATATATGGAGCTTACAGATTTAATTTTTGAAGAAACATTGAAATACAATAAACCTAAACTTATTGTTTTATCAAGTCATTTTGGAACTTTTTTAGAATTAAAATATAAAAGGCAAAAAGGGCATCAACTCTGGGCTTTAAATTTTGTTCCGAATATTTCAATTAATAAATGGCAAAAGGTTACACCGGTTTATAAAACAAATGAATATTTAAGTGTTGCATATCCGTTGATTAGAAACCACAATAAATGGCATGATAAAGATTTTCTTTCACTTTCAAGGAGGAAAGATTTTACTTCATATAATAATCGAATTTATAATCTGGGATATGTAGGTTTTTTTGATACAATTAGTGAGGGAAAAGAACTAAAATATTTTAATGAGTTTCTGAAAAGTGGGGAAAAACGTAACACCAATAATAAACATATTTATAAGAATCAAAAAGCAGGCTTTTTAAATTTTGTGAAGATAGCCAAGCAAAATAGTGTTGAAGTATTAGTTGTAACTCCTCCTTCAATGAGCACTATTTATGCAGATAATACTTTATATAGTGAGCTAATAGAACTTTGCGAGGTGGAAAAGGTTCCCTATTTAAATATGAACACATTATATAAAGAATTAGATCTTAAACCGAATGAATTTCGAGACCATTTACATCCAAATTATTATGGTAATGTAAAAGTATCTAAGTACCTTTCCAACTATATAAATAAGAATTTTACATTACCAGACAGATCATCAGAAATAATATGGAAAGATTATAAAAAACAATTAGATAGTATTAATGACAAAATACACCTTTCTAACAAAACATTTAAGTTGAATTTGAACAAACCCTTAAATGATATCATAACTGTTAATTCAGTTCATATTGAGCGAAAATTTAATAAAATGATCTTCAAATTGAAGTTAGATGAAACAAAGGGACTCACAGAAGAACTGAGCAAATACAAATTAGCAGTTAAAGTTCATCCGACAGAAAACGAATTGAACAACTTAAGTGAAAACAGTAAATCTAAAAATCGTGACTATGACGGAACGAATGTAGCATTTGATAAAAACGCAAAAGAAGTAATTATTGGATTGAATACTAAGATCAAAAAAATTAAAAAGATCAAGATATTCTTATACAATAAAGAAGGTTATAAAGGGGTTGTAGGGCAACCTATAATTATTGAAGATCTAACTTTTGAATTACAGCAAAGCATAGTAGATGAATAAATACTTAAGACATATAACAAAATCTTCAAACCTGTCAGAAATATTATACAAATCTTTCTATTCTTTTTCATTTAGGGTCTTTGGGTTTATTGTTGGCTTTGCTTTTGTAAAACTAATAACTAGTCATTTAGGGGCTGAGGGTCAAGGATATTATGCTATTATATATATGTTGGTTTCATTGTTTGCTATGTTTGGCAAGATGGGTATCGATATCAGTATGAATAAATGGTGTGGCATTTATAACGGTAGCGGTGATACAAATTATCTTAGAAGAATGTATTTCAGGTCGCTGGCTTTAATTTTTTCCGGAAGTATATTGTCAGCTTTAGTACTTTTTTTGATCAGAGATTGGGTTATAGCCTATTTTAAAGACGATTTATTACTCAATGGCTTGCTCATCGTTATTGTTTTACTTCCTTTTTTGACCATTTTAGATCTGAATGCCAGCTTTTTCAGAGGTTTAAAAAAAATAAATTGGTTTGGAATATACAATCAGGTTGGTAAGTTTTTATTACCTCTCATTGTATTGTATGTTTTGATAGTGAATAATGACCTTAGTATTATTTCTCCGGTCAAAGCACTTTTTATCGGTATAGTTTTATTATCATTTTTTACAATTATACATATTATTCTTTTCCTAAAGAACCTTCCACAAACCGAGGAAAAAATCCCTATCCTCTCAAGAAAAGAAATATTAGACACAACGCTACCTATGATGTTGGCGTCCTCAATCATTTTTGTGATGGGCTGGATTGATACATTTATTATCGGACGTATGGATACACAAGCCAATGTAGGAATTTATAATGTTTGCGTAAAGTTGGCAGTAGCTATTTCATTTATTTATAATGCTGTCGCTAATATCACAACAACAAAAATTTCGGAGTTTTACAGTTTAAATGCTATTGAGAAAATCCGTGAAACGATTCAGTTTTCAAATCGTATAAATGTATTTTTTGCTATTCCTGTCTTTTTGATCCTTTTTATATTCCCTTCACCCATTCTCGGTTTTTTCGGACCGGAATTTTTAGATGGAATTTTTGTATTACGAATTTTATTGTTTTCTCAACTCATAAATTCTTTTCTAGGAAATGTTTCACCATTTATGCAAATGACAGGTTCTCAAAAAAAATTACAATTTTTTATTTTTATAGGTCTGTTGATTAACGTCGCTATTAGTTTGGTTTTATACCAAATTATTGGTATTAAAGGAGTAGCAATAGGCACTTTAACAGCATCAACAACATGGAGGTTTTTGGGAGTTTACTATATTTACAAAACTAATAATATCAAAATTTGGTTTCAATTATAAATGAAACAAGCACGATTTATTAAGACACACAGGATAATGACTAATGGCGAACAGCATGTGTCTCCTATAAAAATTAATATTTAGACACATGAAAGTAAAAAAGACATATATAAATTACATTCTTGTAAGCATATTGATCTTTCTTGCATTGTTTGATAATCACTTTCAGGTATTGTTAAATATTCCATCTTTACCCTTTGCCGAATTGTTTATGTTAGCGCTGGTTGTTTTTTCGCTTGTGTATAATGCAATTTTTTATAGAACAACCAATTATATTTTTGTTCTAATCTTTGTAACATTACTCATTAGTTTTATTACCGGATTGTTTAAGTCTAATGGCATGATAATGAC
>JBDLJL010000237.1:0-6369 GCA_039714415.1 Bacteroidota bacterium | reverse complement strand
CGCCTGCAAAACCGGCACCTTCGCCACAAGGGTATAGATTTTTTATTTGAGGGTGATGCAATTTTTTTTTGTCGCGGGGAATGCGGACTGGGGATGATGTTCGGGATTCTACACCTAAAACAATGGCCTCGTTGGTTAAATAGCCATACATTTTTTTACCAAAAGTTTTAAAACCTTGTTGTAATCTTGGCCCAATATGCTCCGGTAACCAAAAGTGGAGTGGGGAAGAGGCTATTCCCGGGTGATATGATGTTTCCGGAAGGTTTCCTGATAGCCTTCCGTTCACAAAATCATGCAACCGTTGTGCAGGGGCTGTTTGGCCTGAACCACCGTTTAAAAAAGCCATTTTTTCAAGCTGTTCCTGGAATTTTAATCCTGCCAGTTTACCGTATTCTTTGTATTCGGTTAAATCTTTAGTCCTTATTTCTACAACCATTCCTGAATTGGCAAATTTTGAATTCCTGTTTGAAGGCGACATTCCATTCACAACCACTTGATCCGGTTCTGTAGCTGATGGTACAATAAATCCGCCGGGGCACATACAAAAAGAATATATACCACGTCCGTTAACCTGGTTGACCAAACTATATGATGCTGCCGGGAGATATTCGCTACGGATATCACAATGATATTGAATTGAATCAATTAAATCCTGGGGGTGCTCAACACGGACACCCATGGCAAATGATTTTTCTTCAAGTTCAATACCTTTTTTATCCAATAAATAATATATATCCCTTGCAGAATGCCCTGTTGCCAAAATAATTGCCCTGACATTTATTTTATCTCCTTTATTGGTAGTAATGCTTTCAACTTTATCGTTTTTAATTATAAAATCATCCAGTTTTGTGTCAAAATGGATTTCACCACCAGCATCTAATATTGTTTGTCGGATATTTTTTATGATACCTGGTAATTTATTAGTTCCTATATGTGGATGAGCTTCAACCAGGATTTTTTCATCAGCCCCATGGAATTTTAACAGCTCCAGAATATTTTTTACACTCCCCCTTTTTTTTGAACGGGTATATAGTTTACCATCTGAAAATGTACCTGCACCACCTTCGCCAAAGCAATAATTTGAATTTGGATTTACAGTATGTTCACGGTTTAAAAGGGCAATGTCTTTTCTTCTTTGTTGAATTTCTTTGCCACGCTCTAATATCACTGGTTTGTATCCCAGTTCAATAGCTTTTAAACCTGCAAATAAACCTGCAGGCCCTGCACCTACAATTATTATTTCAGCTTGGTTTGCAACACTATCATAATTTGGGTTAAATTCTTCCGCCTTTGGGCTTGCTTCATCAATAAACACTAGCAATTCAACAACTATTTTCACATTATGTGAACGTGCATCAATAGACTTTTTAAGGATTTTAAAATAAGTAATCCTGTTCGATTTAACTTCGAGATATTCTGCGATATAGTTCTTATATTCAGACTCCTGTGATGCTTGTTTAGGGCTAAGGTTAAGGCGTATATTTTTTTGCATGTTACGTTATTCAAAGCTCAGTTAAGATTTTACAATAGACAGATTATTAATGTGTTGATGTCAGATGTTTTAGAGTGCAGTAGATTAACAACATAATTTAAAATTTATAATCTAAAATTTATAATTTGCGAAGCATTAGCTATTCAAAATGTAGGGAAATCATGAACATACGGGAATTCATTCTTTTTATGGTGCTGGTATATTCTGTATTGTCTCTTACAAGTACATCCGATATTCCTACACTATATTTTAATTCAGTAGAAAGTTTAAAATAAAGTAAGTAAAAATCAATTCCAAATCCCATTTCATAATATAAATCACGGTTGCTAAGCCTTATTTTAGGCATTTCTTCTTCTTTGATTTTTTTTCTTGCCGCAAGGTCAATTTTGGGGTTTATACCGGCAATTAGGTAAGGACTATAATTACCTACTCTTAATGCTTTATATTTAAGGAGCAAAGGGAATTCAATGAAGGTTGATGCAATTTTCATTGTGTGCGGAGTTAACTGAATATTTGCAGCAGTTGTGTCCTGAACAGTCCAATATGTAAGATCCCTTTGGCCAAATGATAAATTGATCAAAAGCCGTAAATCAAAATACTCACCTAATCGCAGACTGGAAACCGGGCCAATATGAAATCCTAATTTTGGCTGGTTTTCGATTGCATAAATATTATTATTTACATAGTTATTGAAAAAATCATCCGCTTTTTGTAGGGTAAAATCCATGGTATTTAACCCTACAGTGAAACCAAAATGCAGTCTTTTACGATCATAATTAGGCAGATTTTGAGGTGTTGTACGTTGAGCTTTTGCTGCAATTGATCCTAAAAGAAATATAATTAAAAAAAAATTTCTCATTTGTATTATTAATCTTTCTATCTATAACAGAGAATTATGAAAAAAATTACATTATGGATGCAAAATTCAAGCCTAAATTTCATTAATTAGCCCTAGTAGATATAGTTAACATCTTTATAGTTTTTGTTTTTTACAGTTTATTGAAACATCAGTCTTCAGTTTTCAGTAGGCAGTCTTTGCAAAGCTACTGCGGACTGTGGACTGAATACTGCCAATATCTACAAACTTCTAATAATGTTCAAAAAGCTAAAAAATCAATAATTATTGACTTTAAATACAGACATTGAATTATTTTTCAGCAATATATATGGATGCAATACCAAAAGATAAGCGTTTTTCCCTAAAAGACTGAAACCCTGCTTTATTAAGTTCTTCAAGAAAATTACTTCCTTCAGGGAAAGCATTTACTGATTGAGGAAGATAGGTGTATGCAGAATTATCTTTTGAGAAAAGTTTTCCAATAAAAGGTAGAATATTAGTAAAATAGATATTATAGACTTGTTTAACCGGGAATTTGTTAGGTTTCGAAAACTCAAGAACAATAAAGGGTGAACCAGGCTTTAAAACCCTATATATTTCAAGTAACCCTTTTTGAAGGTTCTCGAAATTACGTACTCCAAAAGCTACAATTGCAGCATCAAAACTTTGGTCAGGGAATTGAATGTTTTCAGAATCGCCTTCCAAAAGCTCAATAATATTTTCAATCTTTTTTTTTCTGATTTTTTCATTGCCAATTTCTAACATTCCTGTTGATATATCAATACCTGTTATTTTATCAGGGTTTAACTTTATTGCAGTAATAGCCAAATCTCCTGTACCGGTAGCAATATCCAGAATGGTTTTTGGTTGATATTTTTTTAAAATGGATATTACCTTATTACGCCAAAGTTTATCAATACCCAAGGATAAAAAATGATTTAAAAAATCGTATTTTTTTGCAATATTATTAAACATATCAGCTACCTGATTTTTTTTTGAATCGGTAGAGTTTTTATAGGGAGTAACTTTTTCGTTCATAATTGAAATTTGGGCAAAAGTGCTAAAAATTATCAGAATGAGCAAAATTGGGGGAATGTATCAAGGCAATCGGTTTGAAAAATTACAGAACAGTTATAGCAACCTCTAAAAGTTCAAATTTTTGCGTTACTCAAATTTCTCAAGATTACTCACGAATTTTTGTAAAATTAATAAGGCGTTCGTGAGCCGCTTCGCTAAGTTCTCATTTACAGGAGTAAAATCGAGCCTCGAAAAATTTGAAAGCCTTAAACTTTGAATTTTTAGAAGCCACTTTATATTTATTAAAGACAAACATTTTATACTTTTGCTATTTATAAAATTTAATAAGTGTCAAAATGAAAAAAAATATTTAATTAATTACACTATTAGTTATGGTTTCATCGTGCAATACAAATGAAAATCCATTAAATGGAAATTTTAATACGCCGTTTAATACAATACCTTTTAACAAGATTAAAACAGAACACTATATGCCTGCATTTGAACAGGCAATAAAAGACGGTGAAACGGAAATAAAACAAATTGTAGAAAACAACGAAAAGCCTACATTTGAAAATACTGTTGAAGCTTTAGAAAATTCAGGTGATTTATTAGATCGGACATCAAGTATATTTTTTAATATGATAAGTTCAAACACATCGTCTGAGTTACAACAACTGGCTCAAACTGTTTCACCAATGATTACTGAATATCAGAATAATATAATATTGAATACTGATTTATTTGAGCGGGTAAAAAACGTATATAATAAAAGGGAAAACCTAAATTTGAATACGGAACAGGCTAAATTACTTGATGATACATACCAACGGTTTGCACGGAATGGAGCTAATTTATCGGATACTGACAAAGTAAAATATCGGGAAATAAGCGAAGAATTATCAAAACTTGCACTTGAATTTGGCAACAATGTACTTGAAGAAACAAACTTGTACAAAAAACATATTACAGATAAAAACCTGGTAAAAGGAGTTCCTGAAAGTGCCTTGGAAATAGCATCTGAAAAGGCAAAAAAGAAATCGCTTGAAGGATATATTTTTGATATAACCATACCAAGCTATAATGCTGTTATGAAATATGCGAATAACCGGGAGCTAAGAAAAGAGTTATTTACAGAATTTATGACAAAAGCATGTAAAGGCAATAAATACGACAACAAGGATATTACAAAACGAATTGTTGAATTACGCATTAAAAAGGCTCAATTACTGGGATATAAAAACTATGCTGATTATGTTTTGGTAAGGCGCATGGCAGAAACCCCAAAAAATGTTTACAATTTGCTTGATGATTTACTTGATGCTTCAATGCCTGTTGCAAAAAAAGAAAAACAGGAAGTTACTGAATATGCTAAAACACTAGGGTTTAACGAAGAATTAATGCCATGGGACTGGTTGTACTATTCAGAAAAATTAAAAACAAAAAAATTCGACCTTAACGATGAAATGCTTAAACCTTATTTTAAACTTGAAAATGTTATTGATGGGGTATTTGGTTTGGCTACTGACTTGTACGGTATCACATTTAAAGAAAACAAAGAAATACCTGTATATCATCCTGATGTAAAACCATTTGAAGTATATAATAATGATGGGTCTTTGTTAGCTATTCTTTATACAGATTTCCATCCACGAGAAAGTAAACGTGGCGGTGCATGGATGAATGAATTTTTGGGGCAATACAAACGCAACGGTGTTGACAACCGCCCACATGTTACAATTGTAATGAACTTTACTCCAA
This sequence comes from Bacteroidota bacterium, assembly GCA_039714415.1. GTDB lineage: Bacteria > Bacteroidota > Bacteroidia > Bacteroidales > NBLH01 > NBLH01. The sequence goes on along the minus strand of JBDLJL010000237.1, from coordinate 1,261 downwards.
GTACAGAAACCAAACCTGCTTTGCTTACTTTTGACGAAGTTGAAACATTCCTTCATGAGTTTGGCCATGCATTGCACGGAATGTTTGCAAACTCAACATACAAAAGTCTTTCAGGCACAAATGTATACCGCGATTTTGTTGAACTCCCCTCTCAAATTATGGAAAACTGGGCTGGGGAAAAAGAATTTCTTGACAAATTTGCAATTCATTATCAAACAGGAAAAAAAATACCTACCAAATTGATAGAAAAAATTCATAAAGCTAAGAATTTCAATGAAGGTTATGCTTCAATACGTCAACTAAGTTTTGGGTTCCTTGATATGGCTTGGCATACACTTGAAAAAACTTATACAGGCAATGTTAAAGAGTTTGAAGAAAAAGCATGGGAGAAAACTCAGATTTTTTACGAAATTGAAGGTATAGCAATGTCAACACAATTCAATCACTTATTTGCTGGAGGATATGCTGCGGGTTATTACGGCTATAAATGGGCCGAGGTATTAGATGCTGATGCTTTTTCACTATTCAAAAAAAATGGTATTTACGATAAAGTGACAGCTGAATCGTTCAGGAAAAATATTCTCGAGAAAGGCGGACGTGAACACCCTATGATACTTTATAAGGCATTCAGAGGGCAAGAGCCTACAGTTGAAGCCTTAAAAGAACGCAGTGGATTTTCAATGAACTAATATATCAAAAAAATGAAAAAAATAGCATTAGTTACCGGTGTAACTTCCGGTATAGGAAAAGCAGCAGCTATACAACTGGCCGAACAAAATTATGATTTGATTATTACCGGGCGCAGGAAAGAAAAACTGGATAGCCTGGCTGCTCAAATTATTGATGGGTTTAATTGTAAGGTGATAACTCTAAATTTTGATGTCAGGTGCAAAGATGAAGTTGATACTGCAATTGACTCTTTGGAAGGGAATTGGAAAAATATTGATGTTTTGGTGAATAATGCCGGTCTTGCAGCGGGTGCAGAACCTATTCAGGATGCTTTAGTTGATGATTGGGAGCGGATGATTGATACAAACATTAAAGGTTTGCTTTATATTTCCCGAAAAGTAATACCTTTAATGGTTAAACGAAAAACAGGACATATTGTAAATATTGGTTCGGTGGCAGGTAAGCAGGTTTATGCTAATGGGAGTGTGTACTGTGGTACAAAACATGCTGTCGATGCAATAACGCAAGGTATGCGTATTGATTTATTGCAGCATGGTATTAAAGTAACGCAAATTGCACCCGGCGCTGTAGA
>JBDLJL010000236.1:0-6483 GCA_039714415.1 Bacteroidota bacterium | reverse complement strand
AGAGGCTGGTCGATGAATTACGTACAAACGGGATTAATGAAGCAGTTATTATCGGGGAATTTACTATTGTTGGAGATGGAGTAATTACGGTTAGATAATAAATTTACCACCTGTAAGTAAACGATACAGAAGGAATGATTGGGAAAAGAGCTACTTGTTTTACTTTCCCCTCATCTTTATAATAATACCAGGGATTTAACCGGTTATATACATTATAAATTGAAAAATTCCACGAGATACTACTGGTTGACGTTTTTTTCTGCTTAATGTTATATCCAATATCCAGATGATGGAAGGCTGGCATTTTAAAGTTATTGGGATTATCAAAAGTTTCCCGTGTGTGCCAATAACTATTTTCTGTTTCCAAACCGATTGGTACAACACCTTTAATTTCGGTATCAGGAATACTTATATTATTGCCGCTTTGAAGTGTAAATCCGATTGAAATTGATTTTTGACGTAAATATTTTTCAGGGAAATGATATTCTGCCAATAAAGATAAATCGTGCCTGCGGTCGTATTTAAAGGGAAACCACTCACCAGTATTTATTTCGTCGAATTTTCTTTCCGACCACGCTAAAGTATAAGAAGCGAGTCCTGTTACTTTTCCCGTCTTTTTCTCAGCCATAAGTTCTATCCCATAAGCTTTCCCTTTTCCTGTAATAATATTTTCTTCCCAATTGTAACTATCGGTATTTAAAAATGCTGTTCCTTCATCGAATCTTATTACATCATCCATCCATTTGTAATAAGTTTCAATTCCAAACTGATACTTTTTAAAATTGCCGGATGAAAACCCCAAGGAGAATTGTTGTGCTTTTTGCGGGCCGGTTTTATCTGTCGAAGCAGCCCATAAATCGGTTGGCATTCCCATAGATGAACTGGTAAGTAAATGCAGGAACTGAACCATTTTTGTATAAGTAATACTTACATTAAAAAAATTGTTGTGGTTGTATTTTACTGAGGCTCTGGGTTGCAGGTAGAAATAGTTCTTTTTATTTGCATTGTAAGCAGAGAGCCTTGCTCCTAGGTTTAAATCAAACTTTCCGGTATTAAATGCATTTTCAAAATAAAGTGCTGCCTGATCTGATTTGTTTGGCGAAGGCTGTTCGGGTGTTTCATCAACATTTTCATGTCGTATATACTGAATATTTGGGGCAAACTCTAACGATGAATATTTGAATCCGAATTTAATAAGGTAGTTTGAGCCCGGATAATAATCAAAATCAGCTTTTAAACTTAAATCTTTTAGTTTCGAAGTAACGGAAAAAAGGGAGCTAATACTATCTTCTTTATTCCCTGATGACTGGAAATGTTGAAAACGGCTGTAATATGCGGAGAAGTTTGCGAATAGTTGATTAGAGAAAATTTTGTTCCAGCGAATAACTGATGTCAGGTTTCCCCAGTTATATTCTCCTCTTGATTTATGGTCATCGTCTTTATAGGTATAAACAAGTTTATCTTTTCCGAAATAAGTACTTAAATAAATCCTATTCCTATCGTTGAACTTCCAGTTGGCCTTACCATTAAAATCATGAAAAAAATATGCTCCTTCTCCATTATCATCTGCCAGTTTTTGAATCAGTCTCATGGGTAAATCGATAAATGAACGCCGATACGAGACAATATATGCCCCTTTCTCAACTTTAATTGGCGATTCAAATGAGATACGGGCAGAAATCGGGCTTATCGAAAAAACTCCACCTTCATCAAACAGGTTTCCCTCTTTCATGTTTACATCCAGAACAGAAGAAAGCCGCCCACCATATCTGGCCGGAATTCCACCTTTGTATAAATCTGCATTTTTAATAGCATCATTATTAAAAACAGAGAAAAATCCCATTAAATGACTGACATTGTACACAGGAACTCCGTCCAGCAATATCAGGTTCTGGTCATTGCTGCCTCCCCTGACATTAAAACTGGCAGAGCCTTCGCGGCCTGCCTTTACTCCAGGCATATACTGCAGCGATTTTAATAAATCTTTTTCGCCGGCAATAACGGGCATCCTGTTTAACATTGGTATATTAAGTTTTTGCTGGCTTAGCCCTGATAAAGATGAGGTTGCATCGTTTTTCTTTCTGGCTTTAACCACTATATCTTTTAGTACCAGATTGGTATTTAACCGGATATTTAAAACAGTATCGTTTTTTAACGTGAAACATATGGTTGAATCGTTGTATCCTACATATTTTGCCTTTAAACAATATTCTCCTGTATTTATGGTCATACTGTAAAAACCATAGGTATTAGTGATAGTACCTTTTTTTGTGCCTGAATCGTACAGAGTTGCTCCAATAAGGGCTTCGCCCGATTTGTAATCGGTAATGTAACCTGAAACCGTAAACTTTTTTTGGGCAAATAAAGAAAATGGTAATATTAACAGGATGGGTAAAAAAAATCTTGTCATTTTGCTAATACTTCTGTATTGTAACTACGTTTGAACCAAAAACTCCATAACCATTTTCAACATTTGAATATATGGGAACCGGCTCGTTTAAAGCAACTGTTTGGTTCTCCTGCATGCGCATTTGAATGGAAGTTTTCAGGTATTGATCATAATGTCTGTCAACTGTCATAAAAATTCTATAGTCATCATAAATGTCACTAATCCGGTTGTACATTTCCCATTCCAGTACTTTGCCGTCACTGTTTTGGTCGGATATCCTTATCATGTATAAGTACTGGTATCCATATCTCGATTCCGGTTCTATTTGTTTATTAAAATCATCAAAATAAGGAGAATAAAGGCTATACAACGTACTTATATATTTATATCCATATCGATTGGCAATACTATAGGAATAGTACCAGTAAAAGTCTGGACCAGGCTCGTCATGAATTTCAACAGTAATATTGGAACCATCATTAACAGGTTTTTCATTTAACTTAAATTTTGTCTGTTCCGGTACTGTAGTGGTAGCAATTAATACAGGGTAGTTGTTTACGTTTATTTCAACACTATATGTCTTCCCTGATTCGGGGAAATAGTTGAATATATAATTACCGCTTCCTATATCCGTCAATATACCTATAAGCTTATCCTCTTCAAGAAGCCTGATTTTTGCATTCTCAATACCAACAATTTCTTCTGTCCCGTCAATCGCTCTCGATTCAGTTAGGTTTGCCTTTATTGTAGAATCAGGATTAAGAATACAGTTAAATGTGGGTTTGGTTTCGACTTCAAAATCAAGCTCTACAGTTTTTATGCATGAAGCGAATACGATTGAACCAATTAGAACAGATGATATGTATTTCAAATATTTCATAATAATAAGAGTGCATTGGTTATAAATAACCAACGCACTTATAAATTTTTTAATGGGTAACTGGGTACCAAAGTCCAACCCCTCTCGAATATGTTATTGCAGAGAAATCTACGGTAGGTCTATAATAGAATAATTGAGTTGTCCCGGTTTGGTGATCGGCACCACACTCAATGGTTGAATCGTATACTTCAGGTGTCAATTTAGCCACATATCTGTTTATCCAATAAGATGGATAATTACCAACCTTAACATAAATATCCTGCGTCCCGTATACAGTTTTGTATCTTCTCCATCCAAAAATTCCCTTTGTCTCACCTTTTTGGTAAAACAGTAGTTTCCAACCAGAATATACATTAAAACCATCATCATAATAATATGTGTCCCATATTAGTTCGTTTCGTAATCTCCTTTTATCAACAGTATACCATTCATCCGGATTCTGATATGGATCCGGGTTGTCATCTGCAAAATTATCCATTGAAATAGATGCATCACCTGAACTTTTAAGAATTGGCTTAATGATAACTTCATCATTATTTGCATATTTATCAAGGTTGTTTAATTTTTCTAAGTCTCCATCCAAAACTATAATGTGATTTTGCTTTGTGTATTTGATAATACTTTTTCCAATTTTAAGGACACCTTCTTCATTAAGTACCGGGATAAAATATCTTGTTGCAAAAGGATAGTCAACTGACCACTCCTCTGGATTTTCCCCTTCAAATTTTAGTTTTGATTCAAACTTACTTCTAAAGGATAGGTATTCTTCTTTTGATTCAAGCTTCTCATACTCACCATAAAGTTTCGAAAATTCAGCACGTGCAGATTTAAATCCAATTCCAGCTTCCCAATCCTCTTTTTTTTCTTCAGTCATTGAAGCTAACATATTGATAACGCTATCTACAGCTTCAATCCCTTTAAACACCAGATATCCGTTTTCAACATACACATCCGGCTTAACCGCTACCCGCGGTTGTTCATCGTTAGCCATTTGGCTAACTCCAAATTCATCTTTTTGGCAACCATTAAAAATGGTTAATCCTGCTACTACCATAGCAAATACTAATAATTTTTTCATTTCTTTGTAAAGTTTTGTGGAGCGGAAAGTTACCGCTTCCCGCTCCGGTTAATAAAACAATTTCTGCAACCCGGTTCTTTTTAAGGGCTGGGTTGCTTTTTTAGCCCTTGAGTTATAATATAGTTTACACGTGGCACCTTCTGCACCTTGCACTATCCCCGAATAATAAGTGTCCCTCTTTAAAATTTGCGTCACCGACAGGGGTTTGTCCTGAACGTTAACGCCGCGAATGTATCGAATAATTTAGTAATCAACAGAAAACTTTTTGTTAAAAAATACCCCCCCCCCTGTTTATTTAGAGAAATTAAAAATAACAACATCTGGCTTGACTCAGGTTATTTTATTTCATACCTTATATCTGAAATAAAAATACTGTCGAACACTTTTTAAATCGTTAATTTTAAAAGAACCTGACAAACAAAAACAATAGCACTATTTAATTATGAATTTTAAAATTCCCCGGAGATAAAATAATAAAAGGCCACCCGCGCCGTGGAAAGCTTACAGGTGGCCGGTAATTAACAACAAAAATTATTAATCAATTCAAATTTAAAAAATTATGACAACATTAAATGAAAAAGAAAAACGTGATTTTGTAGAGCAGGTAATTGTAATTTTAGAACAACAAGCCTCAGAATTTATTACAGCCGGGTTCGATCCCGCAAACCGTACAACAGGATTAAAAGAGAAAAAAACGACAGCCGACGAGGCCGAAGGCAGGCAAAAGGAGGCACAAGCTGCTGCCATAGATGCCACAAAGCTGTCGAACGTTGCATTAAAAGCAGCTTACTCTGGCTTCGGCAGTAATTAGCCTTATAGAGGGCCTGCTGGGGAAAGACCATAGCCTTGTTCGTAAGCTTCGGCAATTAAGAAAATAAGCATAAATATATCTATCAGGGGAATGAGTTATAAACCGTTCTTTCGGAGTACAAACCCGGGGGAGCGGTTTTTTATTGGGCAAATTAGCATATGAAATGGTATTAGACCTAAATCCCTGTAATAACAGGGGATACAGCCACCATATCCCAGGGTATTGTCATCGTATCTATGGATAGAGTCATTATATCTATGGATACGGTCATCCCATCCCTGTTTTTATCATCAAAAAAAGGGATAGCAACGTTCTGTCCATAGATAGAAACACCATATCGTTAGATATTGGGGCGCCAGCCATGGATATTGTTGTCATATCCGGCGATAGGAAGATAATATCTAAGGATAGAATCACCATATCCCATCTTTGTGACACTATATCTTAAGTTACAGGAACAATATCCAGGGTGAAAATCTCTATGAAACTGTCTGAATTTTATTCATTAGGTGAATTATTTCTACTTTAACAGATTATGGAAATTATGCTTAACACCGTCCTTTAGGGCGGTGAAATGGAAATAGCATCGAAGCCCGGATTTTGTAAAATTTTATAACTTTTTAGTTTATAAAATTTTACAAAATCCTTTGAGTCCTTGGTACCCATGGAATCACCGCCCTGAAGGACGGCGTTAGTGATATAACTTAAATTTGTCAAAGTAGAAATTGTAATTGGAATAAAAGGGCTCAACCCAGATTATTAACAGATGATTACAATAAACATATAATCAACCCAGGGCAAACTCATACTTTTAGTTTTACAAAAAGATAAAGTAAGCCTTGATTCTTAATGCTTTACACCACCGGGCTAAAGCCACGGTGTAATAAAAACAGAAGAACAGCGATTTGGAAATCACTGCACCCGAAGTTAAAAAAGTATGAGTTTGCCCTGTATAATCAACACATAAAGAGACATTTTTAAATGGGAATTACTATTTTTGCACCCCAAAGTGAAAACAACAAATAAAAACCTTAACTACTTTTATTTGTTTACAAAATCGAGATTAAATAATAAATAACAAGATGGCAGATTTACCAAAAGGAATTATAGTCCCGAAAAATGTTACCGATGCATTGCGTACGGTAAAATACCCGGGTAGCGAGGAGGATATTGTATCGTTGGAAATGCCCCAGGAGATACGTATTGCAGGTCAGCGAGTAAGTTTTTCGCTGGTTTTCCAGAAAAGTAACGATCCGAATATTGAGGCGGTGGTACTTGAAAGCGAAAATGCCATAAAAAAATACCTTGGCGACCACGTTGAGATT
>JBDLJL010000235.1:0-6512 GCA_039714415.1 Bacteroidota bacterium | reverse complement strand
ATTGTACATCCCACCTAAGCCCTAAATTAATCGCAAGTTTTTCTAATAAATTCCATCTGTCCTGAATATAAAATGTTGGCAATGTCTTTTTTACTGAGCCTTCCGGGGCATAGGTCATAACTTGAAAATAGTTTTCTGCGTACTTATCAATTTGTCCCGGTTCAGTTAATACTGTTTCAATTATATCCCAAGATAATAATTCAATTTCAATACCTGATTTTACATTGTGCTTATTCCAATTACGTGCAACTGAGATCTTAATCCCTTTTCTTTCATTTTTATAATTATCTATCATTCCATATCCACCCAACATAGAATTATTAACCCAGTCATAGAGCACAGGTTCTGTACGTCCAATATCAGTCTGTCCCGATAGTTTATTTCCCCAATAAGAATAATATAATTTAGCTGACAGAAAAAAATCTTTGCTTGTACGCTTTTTTATGCCTAATACCATATTAATACTTTCATCATTTTTCTGAGCCAGCACAGCATCAATACTTTCAATGTTTGAAAGTGTCATCCCCCAAGGACCAATACCAGCTTCTTTATGCCTGGAAAGATTGCCAACAACTGAAAAATTGAAACGGGTATTTTTTAAAGCTATCCAGTCCAATTTTGTTGCAAACGCATGTATTAGTTTGCTATCTTTGTTAATACCAAATCCCTGAATATCGATATCTTTATTATCAAAAATCGTATTATATGCCAAAAAATACCAGAATTTATCCTTAACTATTGGCCCACCAAGACTGACTCCTATGTCATATTTATTGTAACTTTTTATATCTTGAGCAAGGCTTAAATCGGTTTCCTTTTCCCATTTCAGCATATCATTGGTATAAAAACTGAAAGCATCAATTTTAAATTTATTGCCGCCCGAAGGTGTTACAACATTAATTATCCCACCAAGTGCATTACCAAATTCGGCTTCGTAACCACTCTGTTTTATTTCAATTCCTTCTACAAAATTAAAAGGTAGATAGGCTCCTGATGCAGCATCATATGGATTTGTGATATTCATCCCATCAATATAATAAGCATTATCAGATCCACTTGCTCCCGCAATATTTACCTGATCTCCGTAAGGGCTGTTATTAGCCTGCGGCATGAGTGCAATAACCGACATATAATCCCGTCCTGAAGGAAGTGTTTCAAATACCTTACTTTCCAGATTACTGCCTATTGTAGTAGAAGTCATGTCTATAACAGGCTTTTCCCAAACAATAACCGCTTCTTCCAATTCTATATTTTTTTTATTCAGTGTAATCTCTCCCAGGTAAGTGGATTTACCAAGCAAAACCTTTACTTGTTCATAATTAGTAGTGTTGTAAGTCAGATGTCTGATTACCATCTTATATTCTCCTGGCGGTAAATCAAAAATCTCAAAAGATCCATTTTTGTCAGTAACAGCAACAGCTGTACCAAGTAATGCATATCCTTTGATTGTAAGCTCAGCATCTGTAACCGGGTTACCTGTTTCATCCTGTACTTTTCCCTTGATACTACCGGTAGTTGTCTGGGAATAAATATTTATTTGAAACATCATTAGTATTGATAAAATACTAAGAATTAGTTTTTTTGTGACTATTGTTTCCATTTTTTGGTTTTTTAATATTTACATATCAAACTTTAAAAATCCTGCATTCTCAAATTTTATGTAAATTTCAGGAATAACAGTACATCATCCTACAACAAATTGCTCAAAAACTAATACTTATGTTGCATACTCGTCAGACCACTTGGAGTGGTCAGACGAGTCTTACTGATTCCTTTATTCTTAATTTTGCTTCGTTAATCCGTCTAAAAAGTCTCGGTGTGGCTCTATATATTAAATTACAAGAGAATCAAATTACTTCTATCCTGTTAATTAAGAAACCACGCCGAGACTATTGAATTAAAATTGCTGACTTTTGAACACACGTTAAGTGTTTTTATTTTTAAAATGCAAAGCATATGATCGTGGAGTAACATTATACTTCCTCTGGAAACATTTGGTAAAATACGAGGCATTATTAAAACCAACCTTAAAGGCTATTTCAGAAACTGATCCCAAGTTTTTTTCCAATAATCCGGCTGCTTTTTTCAATCGGTAAGTCATAATAAATTCACTAACCGACATTTCTGTTAAAGCCTTAATTTTTCTAAATAATTGAGACCTGCTCATATTCAATGAAGAACTGAATTGAACAATAGACCAATCGTCATTTAACAGGTTTCTTTCAACCAATGCTAAAGCATTTTTCATAAATTGCCCATTCATATCTGTAATTTCCAGGTCCACTAATTCATAACCGATCATTTTTGAATACTTCTCCCTGAGTTTTTCCCGTTGTTTTATCAGGTTTTCAATCCTTACCTTAAGCTCTTCTATCTTAAATGGCTTTTCCAGATAATGATCAGCCCCGGTTTGAAGCCCTTCAATCCTATTTTCTATTGAAGCTTTTGCTGTAAGAATAATTATTGGAATATGGTTGGTGCGTTCATCTTTTTTCAGCAAATCACACAGGCTTAAACCATCACCTTTTGGCATCATTAAATCAGTTACAATTAAATCCGGAATAATTTCAATAGCTTTCTTTATGCCATCCTCACCATCAATGGCCAGTTCAATATTATATTTTTGCTCTAAATTCTTTGCTATATAGTTTCGCATATCATCATTATCCTCAACTATTAAAATAGTGTTGGAATTTGCTGACTGATATTCTTTGTTCTTTTCTGATTTGAACGCTTGGTTTACTGAAGTTTCTTTTTCAAAATCCAGTTTCATAACTACATCCAACTGGTTAGTTAAAATTTCAGTTTTATCTTCCAATATTTCAGCATTTTGAAATCCCAATTTTTCAATTGGAAGATATACCGTAAAAATAGCCCCATAGGCCTTCTTACTATCCACAAATAAAAATCCATTTTGAAAATTCACCAATTCTTTGGTTAAAGCAAGGCCTATGCCCATACCCTCGCTATAAAGCTTTTGATCCACACCCACTTTTTCAAATCGTTCAAATATCTTGTCCATTTTATTGGCTGGTATACCGGGCCCTGAATCACTAATTTTAATATTCAGATATTTTCCCTTGTAAGAATTTTCAGAATTATTTTCAATATTAATCGCGGGAATATCTTTTGAACTATACAAACCAAACTCAAAACAAATTTCACCATACTCCGGAGTGTATTTAAATGCATTTGAAAGAAGGTTATGAACAATCATTTCCAGTTTTTCCTGATCCCAAAATCCTTTAATGGAACCTTCTGAATTTTGAATATTAAATTTTATGCGTTTTCGTTTTGCCAGACTATCGTAATTTGATAAAATATCCTTTATGGTATTATTAATATCACCCTTCTGAAGCAATATTTTCATTTTACCTTCATCTAGTTTAGAAAGTTCAAGTAATTGTTTTACCAGTCGATATAACCTGTCGCTGTTTTTCTTTATTAAATTAATAGCATATTCATGATCTTTACTGAGAATTTCTGAAATCAAAAGATCATCAATTGAAGCAAGTATGAGGCTTAAAGGTGTCCGAAATTCATGTGAAATATTGGCAAAAAATTTTGATTTGAATTCATCAAGTTCTTTAAGTTTCTTTTCTGAAACAGATAATTTTTTATGTGCAGTTCTTATTGTTTTAAGATTTTCTTTTAATTCATCTTTTTGTTTTGAAACTTCTTCAGTTCTTTCTTTCACCTTTTCTTCCAACTCAACACTATAGTTTTTTAGCCGATGAACTAGTTTATCCAATTCCTGGTTTTGTTCAAGAATAGTTTCGTCCTGAAAATAACTTTTTACTGCTTCAGCTATTGTTAGGTTAAGATCAGTGGGGTTCCATGGTTTTGAGATATACCTGTATAAATGAGCATTATTGACGGCTCTTCCCACAGCTTCAACATCTGCCTGTCCTGTAAGCATGATATTATTTGTCCTGGGGAAAATTTGATAAATCCTGGCTAATAATTCATCCCCTTTCATGCCGGGCATGATATGATCAGCAATTACAACCGGTAAATTGATTTTTTTTAATTTTATTTCATCAATAATTTCAAGAGCCTCTTCACCAGTTTCCGCTATTTCAATATTATATTCCCTACCAAAACTATTTATAAGCTGTGCTTTAAGACTTGTTAGTATCGCTTTTTCATCATCAACACATAGAATAACTGCTCTTTTCATAAGCTTAGCCAGTTTTATAATATTTTAATGACTTGTGTTTGTCTATAAAGTCAGGGTTTTTCAAAATTTGTGCTTTTTTGTTTTATAAAGCAACAGCCCTCAGTTCTCAGTAGGCAGTCTTTGCAAAGCTACTGCGAACAGTATACTGTATACTGCCAACTTCTGCATCTTTCAAAATAAGTTTAAAGAATAAAAAAATTGCAACATTATGAACAAACTATAATTAGAAGATTTTTCCAAATATTACCTAAATTTACGACATCGTGTATATGAAGTCAAGTTTTAAAGCAATTTCTTTTTTTTCTATTATAATGGCACGCTTACAGTATATAAACACTTGATTAATTGATGTTTTTAAAATTTAGTCAAGGTAAAAACACATCAAAAATTAGATTATTCAGTAATTTTATGTTGGGTCATTCTTAGGCAGATATTAAAATTTTTCATAATTCTTTTGTTATTCTGATATTAATCTTTATTTTTGCAAGCCAAAATTTTACCCTCAAAGGGGGTTTTACAAAAGGGTTTTCCTTTTGGCAAGGATTTGATTTGAAATACATAACATAAATTTATACTGATGAAAACAGGCATACATCCAGAAGATTATAGATTAGTTGTTTTTAAAGATATGTCAAACGAGCATACTTTTTTAACTAAATCTACTGCAAAAACAAAAGACACAATTGAATTTGAAGGGAACACTTATCCTTTAATTAAATTAGAGATTTCTAATACTTCACATCCATTTTATACCGGTAAAATGAAATTGGTTGATACTGCCGGACGTGTTGATAAGTTTATGAACAGGTACAAAAAACATATGGACAATAAGAAAAAATAATTTCTTATACCCAAATAAAGTAAAAAGCTTCGGGAATATACCCGAAGCTTTTTTTTTGCGCTTTTTTATAAGTTCCAAAGCATAGTTTTAGTATTTTCGTGTTTAAATTCAAAACCTGAAAATAACATGAACTACATTTTATTTGACTTCCACAAAGATTGGGAAAACATACTCCCTTTAACCTACACCAGGCCCATTTCAGAAATCAGGATTGGGATTCTGACCATAAAAGAAAAATGGGATAAATTGCTTGATTCTAATTGCAGCAATCTAACTGAAGAATACCTGAAGAAAAAATTCACCCCAGTTTATAAAGAAGATAATTTTTATATCAATAGTTCAATTATTCCCAATAATCAATTGGTGGCTGAAATTTCAGAACTGAAAACTGGACAAGTACTAATTAAGGAGAACCAGGTTATCAGTTTTCGTTTTAATAGTGCACTGGAAGTAATTAACGAAACTATTATAGAAAAGTTTGAAAAAATTAATACAAGCACCGAATTTCGTCAAATAAAGTTCCCTTGGGATATATTCCGCCAAAATGGTTTAGAGTTAGAAAGTGATTATTACCTTTTGACTTCGGGTAGAGAAACAGCAGAAATAAGTAAAACAAACGGAATAATTGGTGACAATATATTTATTGAGGAAGGAGCAAAAGTTGAATTCGCAACAATAAATGCTAAAGATGCTTTTGTATATATAGGCAAGGATGCTGAAATAATGGAAGGTTCGGTTATAAGGGGTTCATTTGCTTTATGCAACAATTCTACCTTAAAAATAGGTGCAAAAATCTATGGTCCAACAACCATTGGCCCACACTCAAAAGTTGGTGGTGAAGTAAATAACTCTGTTATTTTCGGATATTCGAATAAAGGACACGATGGTTTTCTAGGAAATTCAGTATTAGGGGAATGGTGTAATTTAGGTGCCGGGACTAATAATTCAAACCTGAAAAATAATTATGCCGAAGTTAAGTTATGGAATTATGGGGAAGGACGTTTTGCAAAAACCGGACTTCAGTTTTGCGGTCTTATCATGGGCGACCATTCAAAATGTGGGATTAATACCATGTTTAATACCGGAACGGTAATCGGAGTTAATGCCAACATTTACGGTGCAGGGTTCCCACGGAACTTTGTTCCCTCTTTTTCATGGGGTGGAGCTTTAGGTTTTAAAAAATACCAAATAAATAAAGCATTTGAAGTAAACCATGTGGTAATGTCCAGAAGAAATTTGGAATTTGATGAAACAGAACAAGAAATACTTTTGAATATATTTGAAGCAACGAAAAAGTACAGGTGGTTTTGAAATAAAGAAGGCTGAGGTTGAGGCTAAGGCTAAGGTAGCTTTATTTAACTTTTTTGGTTCAAGAATCTTCCTTCACCACTTACAGGGCAATCGGGTTTAAGAATTATAGAACGGTTTTATGATTTAGATTAAGACGTTTTGAAGTCCTATCGGACATTCAAAAGTCAGGAAAAGACTTCA
>JBDLJL010000234.1:0-6546 GCA_039714415.1 Bacteroidota bacterium | reverse complement strand
TTCCTAACAACACCATCATTTTTTGTCCAGTTACCTGAAACATAATAATTGGTTTTTTCATCCGATCCTGAAAGCGAAAGTTGATAACTATTAAATGCAGCTTGCCTTAATACCTCATTTTGCCAATCAGTATTTTCAGTATAAAGGCTCCAATCAGTTGTTAAACCTAATTCATCCATTAAATCAATATATTGTGATGAATTTAATACGTCAATATGTTTTGTGACCTTTGAAAAACCAAAATGAGAATTAAGTTCAACGGTTGCTTTTTTATTTTTACCACGTTTGGTTGTAATTATTACTACACCATTTGCACCCGATGCCCCGTAAATTGCTGAGGCAGAAGCATCTTTTAAGATACTTATACTTTCTATATCGTTCGGGTTAATGGACATCATGTTCTCAGAAGGAACCCCATCAATAACATACAAAGGTTCGCTACTACCATCAATAGAAGTTGTTCCCCTGATACGCATAAATGCACCATTTTGTGGTTTCCCGGATGAACTTATTACCTGAACTCCGGCAGCCTTTCCGGCAAGTGCATCTTCCAAATGTAAAACCGGACGGTCTTCAATTTCTTCTGTGGAAATATTACTTACGGATCCTGTTATATCTTTAATATTCTGAGTACCATAACCAATAACAACAACTTCACCAATATCTTTTGTATCTTCTTTTAATGTAACATTAATTGTTGTTTGGTTGCCAACGGTAACACTTTGAGAAATATACCCAATATATGAAAATTTTAATATAGAGCTTTCATTTGCAACAGAAATTGAATAATTCCCATTAAAATCTGAAATTGTACCGGTTGAAGTGCCTACCTCAGTAACGTTTACCCCAACAATAGGGTTTCCTTCCGTATCTGTTACATAACCAGTTATAATAATTTGTTTCTTTATGTGTTGAGTAAATGGAGCTATCTGTGTTTTATCAGATATAACAATCTGCCTGTCCATTACTACATAACCCGCATTTGAACTGGCAAATAATTGATTTAATACATATTCAATTTTTTTATCACTTACTGTTATGTCAACTTTCTTTTTGTCATTAATCATTTTCGGACTATACAAAAAGTAGAATTCACTTTGGCTTTCAATTTTTACCAAAACATCTTTGATCATAGTATTCTTTAAATCTAAATTGATTTTGGCCTTTTGCGAATAGGTTGTGGTTGCAAATACCTGTATAACAGAGAAGGTTATAAGAATAATTGATAATTTCATAATCCTAATCATTTTAAGTAAAAAGGGATATTTTTCACCCCTTTCATGGTTAATTCCTGTTTTTTTCATATTTTTACATATTGGATTAGCCCGTAACCGGGTTTAATTAATTACTAAAATTTTGCAGGGAAGTTGTCGAGGGCTTTCCTGCATTTTGTTTTTTAAGGTTTTAATACATGGGCAAATTGTTTTGGTTATTAATTTATTGTTCTATTGTTAAAACTTTGTAATTCGTCTGTCTACTGAAGGACGGAACTTCTAACTGGATTATCTCTTTAAAGCAATTATCACTTTCTTTTTGGAAAATGATCCGTCTTTCAATTTTTCACTTTTAATTATTTTATATTTAATAGGGGTGGCAACCTTTAATAAACTTAACACTTGCTCTAATTGCTCATCAGTAAATGTTGCTGTATAAGTATATTTTGATAACTCTTTGTCTTTTAATTCAATATCCACATTATACCATCTTTCCAGGCGGTCTACTATTACATCAATTGGGTCATCAATAAAAATTAGTTTACCATCTTTCCATGAAGTAAACTTATCCGGCTTGATATCCATATATGATAGTTCTTGTTGTTTTATATTAAATATTGCGTGTTGGTTAGGTTTTAATTTAATGAGGTTTTGTATACGATTTTTATTCACTTTTTGTAAAGAGATACTGCCTGATTGGAGCGTAACCGCTATATTTTCATCCTCGGGATAAGCCATAACATTAAATTCGGTTCCATGTACTTTTATTTGTAAATCATGAGAACGAACAATAAGTGGCATTTCCTTATTGTGTACAACTTTAAAATAGGCTTCACCAGAAATTTCAAGTAAACGATAGTCGCCGGTAAATCGAGTTGGAAACCTAAGACTACTTCCATTATTTAGCCAAACCATAGAACCATCGGGTAGTTCAAATGATGTTCTTGAACCGTTTGGTGAGGTAATTTCTGAATAAATTTGCTCTTGTTTTAATTCATTTATAGCCTTATTGTAAAAATATAATGAGCCCAACAAAAGAGGAATAAATAAAACTGCAGCAGCTTTTATTAAAAAATTAATTACCACCCCCTTTAAATTATTTTTTACATAGGTTTGTGAAAAACCTTTTTTTGAACTTTCAATATTTATTCGATGGTGTATTTTATCTAAAAGGTGATCAAAATTTACTTTTTGAACTTCTTCTTCCTCTAATTCCTCCCACAATTGTTTTAAAACAGCACGGCCATCTATTCCTCCTGCATTATTCTTAAACCATGAAATGATTTCTTCCAGTTCATCGGGAGAACAATTATTACTGAAATATTTTTTTAGTAAATCTATATCCATCTGCTTTTTTAATATTTTTTATTGTGCTTATTTCATAAAATTCAGTTTTTTTTGCAAACTTCCAATTGCCAACTTGCGAAAGAAAATTTGATAAATCAAGCTAAACTTAACTAAATTTTATGGTAATTTAATAGTATTACGCAGTAAAATAAAATTACCACTAGTATAAAATGTATTTTTTTTACATTTGCATTAAATAAATAGTATTTTTCTTAAATGATTACAGATTCAAAAACGGATAAAGAACTTGCTGTCCTTATAAGGGATGGTGATATTGCTGCATTTGACAAAATTTATAAAAAATATAGTAACAGGCTTTATTTATTTGTTTTTGGAATTGTGAAGTCACAAAAAGATGCCGAAGATATTATCCAGGAAGTTTTTATTAAAGTTTGGGATAAAAGAGAAAGAATTAACGAACATCTATCTTTTCAATCATTTCTGTTTACCATATCCCACAATACAACTATAAGCCTTATTCGAAATAAAATGAAAGAAACAGACTTTGTTACTCATGTAAAATCAATACAAAGCCCTGTAGAAAAAGCTTCCAGTGAGACTGAAATTGAATATAAAGAACTTAAAAAGCAATTGGAAAGCACTTTATATCAATTACCCGAACGCCAAAGAGAGGTATACTCTCTTAGCAGGGATGAAGAACTGAGCTATAAAGAGATTGCTGAAAAACTTGGAATATCTGTGAATACAGTTGAAAACCATATGATAAAAGCCTTAAAATTTGTTCGGGAAAATATGAAACCTACAACATATTTGTCAGCCATTTTTTGGCATCTATTTATTAATTAGTTCCTAAAAATGCAATTTATTGCATACAAAACAATCCAATCAGCACAAAATACAAACTTACTCTTTTTTCATTGTTGCAACACTCACTATCAAATAAAAACAATACACGTAAAACACCCGGTATTCAGACGACTTAATAAATGCAATCACTTCCAAAATTCATTCAACAAACCTTAAATTAATGCATATTTTTGCACATAAAGAATTTATTTATACTTTTGACAAGAAATAGGTAAGTATAAATAGTCTCAGCAAGAAAACAACCTTCTTTTAGAAATACTTTTGTCTTTCCATGTTCAATTATGTCCGATTTTTTGTGCTTTAGCAAAATCTCATAATAAAATTAGGGACAATTTATCAAAAATCCAATAATTAGCAGATATTCAGTGATTTACCGTTTTTTAGACATTGTTTCCCATTCATTTTACGAAAATGTCACATAAAGGCCAGGTTACCTGTCTGTTATCAGGCTGCTAACTTAAGGCTCTGCTCCTTGTTTTTCTTCTGCTTTTTAAGCTCCTGTTTTAGTAATTCTTTGCCTATCCTGTGAAGGTTATAAGCGGTTACGCCCAAACCAATATATCTTTTAAAACCATGATAACCTTTATCTGGACACCTATCAAGCCCCCTGTGCTCCAATTCGTTAATATTGGACTCTATGGCGCTGTGCTCATTCTTTAATTTTTTAAATATTGGTGATTGCTCTTCTTCTGTCTCTTGCTTGTTCCGTTTGCCCTTTTTAGGCATTATCGCTTTTTCTACTTCAGTTTCCAACAGCTCTTTATTATCCTTGTGCCAAAACCCTTTATCAAAACTCCAGCTAAATATTTTGTGCTTGGATAGTAAACGGTCTGCAATTGGAAGGACAACCTGGGAATCGGATTCACTTTCCATGATATAATAGTCTATTATTAAACCATATTGGTCAGTAGTTATTGACAACCTCTTGCCTAATTCCACATTTGGCCTACGTTTACCTTTGGTTATCCATTCGGTATATTCTTCAAATATTGAAAACAACTTCTCCTCATGGGGGATTTTCTCACCTTTTATTATTCGTCGTTCGACTAAGTCTATATGCTTATCAACCAATTTCTCAAAACGTTCCAATGCTATTAAGTGTACTAAATCTTCTATGTCGTTAATAGGCAAATCTTGTTTAGATTTTTTTACTTTATCACTAAAAGCTGTTGCTTTTGTAAGATATTGCCTTGTTATATTTTTCACCCTTTCTTCCTTGCCTTTTCCGCCAGAGACGCTCGCTTGACCAACTCCCCTGCTTAAATTTTTCAATGCACGGAACCAATCTTTAGCCTTTCGCCATCCTTCCATTGTTGAGTACTTTTCTGTAAACCAGTTCAGTGTATCGATAGTTTTGCGCGATGAGTCCCACAATAAATTATAATCCGTAGGGATATGGACATTGCTTTCTACCACAAAACTATCTGTCTTTGCATACAATACTGCCCCTTCTTTTTTTTTAAATACTTCACCTTGCCCAAACTCAACGATCACATCATTGATTTTTCGAAGAGTTTTATCATCCCGTAGGCGCAGGTTGTCAAGTATCCTTTGGTAGCCAATTTCTATTCTTTCAAAAACTGTTCCTGTCTCAATACAAATCAATTGGCGAAGGGTTGAATCTGAATTGGCCATGTAATGAAGCCGGTCATAATCCAGGTTTAGGGCCAATCGGAATTGGGCTAAGACAAATATTTGCCATAGGTTCAATCCATTCCTCCCGGTTTTCTTCTTCCCTTGAAGTATTGTCTCCTCTAAAATGTTAAATATCTGCCTGTTATATCTTGGAATATCGTAAATCTTCAACAATGCCATTACTAATACTGGTACATCATCACGACTTTTTAGCAAAACGGGTGTTTTCAAAATTGGTTTTACCCCAAGTTTAAATTGTTGCTCGAATCTCTTTCGCATATTTTTAATGTCCTAAATTATTGATAATTTTTGCTCGAATCTAAAATAGTTAAAATGCTAAATTTAAGCATTTTAATTGATTCCTAAAAATAAATTGAAAGGATATTCAAATTGATTATCAACAATAACCTGTTGATAATCAGGTAAAATTACGTTTTCATGCAAAGACTATATAGCAAAGTTCAAGAGATTGATTACCATTAATATTTACTTGTTTTGCATCCCAAACCACAGCATTAAAGCCTTTAGTTCCACCGTGTAAATGGTTGTCTCCAATATTCCGTACAAATTGATACTCTTTACCGTCAATTGTACATTTGCCTTGTGAAATCCGATTGGCATATCTTCCTATAATTGCACCAAAATAAGGATTGCCTGAAATATAGTCGCCAATATTATCATAGCCAAGTACAATATCTTCAAAAATCCCATGCTTGTCAGGAACCCGGATAGATACTGCTTTACCACCAAAATTAGTAATTTCAACTTTTACACCATTACTGTTGGTAAGAGTATATAAACGAATTTCCTTATTGCTAATTTTTGTACTGAAGTTCTTTTTTAACATTCTGAATTATAACTATTTATATTTATTGTAAAAACCACTTCAATTTTCGATTCACCATCCCAATCAATAAGTTGTTTTTTACCATTATTATTGATAAGAATTTCAGTCTTGCCATCACGGCGGGATACTTCAATATTAAAAGTCGTTTTAAAAGCTTTAATGTTTTTCAGTTTCATATAATCCCAATCCTGAGGTAAGCGAGGAATACAGCTAAATGTATTAAAGCCTGTTGGTTCAATCCCAAAAAGTCCTTCTGTCACAACCCTTGCATACAGCCCACTTTCAGCAGATAGATGTCTTTGGTTACTTTCAGGATAGGCTTCAACTGCATAAGGGACATGCTCGCCCAACAATCTTTTTTGTGAATAATATTTAAAATATTCCATAGCCAGGTCGGTTTCACCTGCCTTAAATATGCCACGGAAAGCATATAAGGTTGCCCTATCCCAAAATGTAGAATCACCAGCTTCGGTAAATATTCCGTTTTTATTCCATAATTTATCATAAAGTAATGCCTTAAGGGTTTCATCCTTTCTATCGAAAATGCCCATTGTAAGCGGGATACAAATCCATGAACGCAATTTTTTATTCCCTTTAAAATATTGGTATGTATTAAAACCCTGAATATTAGCACCAAAATATTTTTCACTCGAATCTTTTAAAGCAAGAGCTTTC
>JBDLJL010000233.1:0-6675 GCA_039714415.1 Bacteroidota bacterium | reverse complement strand
GAAAAAATCTTGTTCTAAAAATAATATTCTTACTATTAATATTTGTAAATCAGGGCTACCACAATGCCTTATCTCAAGAAAAAACACTTAATTTATCTCTTGAAGATGTACTAAAACTTGCTAAAGATCAATCGCTTGATGCATTAATTGCCAAAAATAGTTTTAGGTCAAGTTATTGGGCGCATCGCTCATATAAGGCCATGTTCCTGCCTTCTTTAAATATGGACGCCACAATTCCAGACCTGAACAGATCCATTTCACAAATTACGATGCCTGACGGTACCATTGACTTTGTAGATCAGCAAAACGTAAGTAATTACTTAAATTTAAATGTCCACCAAAATATAACTTTTACAGGAGGGCAATTATTTCTTCGGTCGAACTTACAAAGGCTGGATGTGCTCAAGGACAGTGTGGTTACCTCATTCTTAACTAATCCGATAAATATTGGCTTGCTTCAGCCGATTTTTTCTTATAACAGTTTTAAATGGCAAAGAAAAATTGAGCCCCTAAAGTACAAGGAAGCAAAAAAGGAGTATATAAATGCCCAGGAAACAATCAATATGAAGGCTGTGAACCGTTTTTTTGACCTTGTATTAGCTCAAATAAACCTATCTATAGCTGAAATTAATTACAGTAATAACGATACTTTATACAATATTGCCAAAGGCAGGTACAATTTGGGGAAAATTGCACAAAATGACCTTTACCAGTTAGAATTAAACCTGTTGAATTCAAAATCTGCATTAAATCAGGCTAAACTGGATTTACAAACAAGAGAGTTTCGCTTAAGGTCATATTTGGGAATAAGTGAAAAATCTTCTATACATTTAATTGTACCAGAAGAAATTCCTGAACTAAAAATTGATATCCCCAAGGCATTAGGTGAAGCGAAAAAAAACAATCCTGAAATTGTAAGGATGACAAGACAAATAATTGAAGCTGATAGTGATGTGGCCAGGGCAAAAGCCGAGAACAGGTTTAATGCAAATATTATTGCCAATTATGGTTTAACCCAGAGTGCAAACACTATACCTGATGCTTATAAAGATCCGCGAAACAGTCAGCAGTTTAGTTTTGGCATTCAGATTCCGATAATTGACTGGGGCGAAGGTAAAGGCAAATACAAAATGGCACAATCTAATATGGAGGTTGTGAAAACTCGTGTAGCCCAGCAAACCATTGATTTTGAGCAAAATGTATTTCTTGAGGTAATGCAGTTTAATATGCAGGATGAGCAGGTAATGATCCAGGCAAAAGCAGATACTGTTGCACAAAACAGTTACGATGTATCAAAAAACCGTTTTTTTATCGGTAAAATTTCGGTAACAGATTTGAATATAACCATAAAAGAAAAGGATAACGCAAAACGGAATTATATTTCTGCACTTCGGAAATACTGGAGTTATTATTACAATATCAGGCAATTAACGCTATATGATTTTCAAAATAATTTGGAACTAACAGAAAATTTCGATCAACTGATTGACCAAAAAGTGTATTCTGAGCCATAAAGAATAGCTAACTTCAGACATCCAGACTTATCGCAATCGGCATTGTCATATTTTTTCTTTTTTTCGTTAAATCGGATCTGCCAAAATGCGACAGAGTTAATTCCGAATAGGTAGGGATATCTGAAGTTACGATAATGTGGATTAAGTTAACTCAATAACATCTAATTCAAAACTCTTTGTGTCAAAAATAAGATATCCACTTTTTTTGTTCCCACTTACGATACCCGGTAAGACAATACATTGTAGTTCATTATTCAGCCGACGGTTACCAAATGAACAAAATTTTAATTTATTTGTAACTGTTAATGCAATTCCTTCAAAATGACCATGTCCGGCAAACCCAATGAGGCAGTTTTTATCTTTCATAAAATTAAAATGCCCGTCAACATCCTTCAACTTTTTTAGATGTTTAGTAGTAGCTCCTGATAAATCAGGGTACAAAAAATGCGTGAACAAAAACCGGTTCCCATCATATCGGGCAATTTCGTATTCCTTTAGGGAGTTTAAGAATTCCAGGTTTTTTTTGTCAATTTTTGAACCTATTTCATCATCGTACAACCAGATTTTCCCGTAATGTAATTTTACTTTTTCAGGATAATCCAGCTCGTACCAGTTTTTGGGATATTTTATGCCTGCTTTATAATTGGGTAATTTTTTTATGGCATGCAAATCATGGTTTCCGGCAACCACAATTTTACAATTCGATTTAATAATAGAAATACATTCATTCGCATCCCTTTGTTCAATAAATTCCTCATAAAAATGTGAAAACCCTACAATATCACCCAGGCAAATGATTTCATCGCAATTAGACTTTTCCAATTGGCGAATGGCTATTTTGAGTTTAGCTACATCTTCATGTATGTCAGATAATATTCCAAGTTGCATAGAAATGGGAATTATACTTTTTGATTTTGTAAAAAAGCTTTATTCATGTTTTTTCACTGATTTCATTTTGTATGACAATAGTTAAACCTTTCCTATCATTCGTGGATTCTCTATAAAACCCGAATTTTCAACCGCCTGTAAAATACAAAAATTAACAATAATTATAGAATTAGAGATGGGCTTATATTCAAAATTTATAATGAGGCTTTTGTTTGTATCTAATTTTTTTGTATTTTAAGGCAATCAGATACTGAATATAAATGATTTTATATAACTAACTAAATTTCAAAATCCCTTATATTATGAAGACAGAAAAAAAGATTAATACTTTTGCTACTATTAATAAATTAGAGATTTTATCAAGTTTTGAGAGTCCAATAAATCATAATATTTTCATTCTTGAAAATGAACCTTTTCCGGGTTATTATATTAGGTTGAATACACCGCAAGAGCCTTATACGCAGAAAGATAAATCTTTGTTTTTAATTATTGACCGCTCGCAAATTTTTCAAATTGATGCCATTATCAGGGTAACATACAAGGTAATTAAAAACTTAAATCTTGATTTTGACCCTTGTCCGGCAATAATTCAAATTCATAATAACATGCATTACGCAGTTCGTATTAAATATACTGATGTTGATCTGACAGAGAAAATTATTGATGAATATAAAAATGAGGGGATGGGGTTTTTGAAGAAAAAGAAAATGGAGGAGTATGAAACAAGAATTTTGCTAAAGAAATTTATTGGAATGGAATACATGGATGAGGGTATTTATTTTGATGAAGCAAATAAAAACATAGCTTATATTCAAATGCCCCGCTTTGCCAGATGGGATGATTTTGTTAAAATCACTGAAAAATTAAAGAATAATCATCAGCTAAAAATGTTTGATGCTGCAAAATGTTCCATTTTAGGGAAAAGGGATTCTATCGAGTTTATCAGGATATTTGCAACGGGCGGTTATGGTTTAGATAATTTAAAGTTGCTTAAGGAAAAATATCATTCTATTTATGAATCTTATTACAAATGAAACATCCATGATAGGCAATTTTAACACTTACTCGTATGGTTGTTGAGTGTAAAAAGTATAAAATAACATATTTCAGTACGTGGATGTTCCATCCGACAAATAAAAATAATTAAAAAATAAGCGGATGAAACTCTTTAAGAAAATAATAATCGCAACAGGTGTTTTGTTTGGACTTGCAGCATCTTTGTCGTTTTTTCAGCGCAAAACGATATTGCTCACGGGAAGAATTGATTACACAGGAAATAAAAAAAATGAAGAAACACCTGAGCTCGAGCTGGAAAAGGAGTATACCATCCGTAAAATTAGTGGGAATAACGAGGGGTTTATCCTCTACAAAAACAATAAAGAGTTTCTTAAAAGTTCTGAAAGGAACTCTCTATCAGTAGCTGGCACTCGCTTGGGTAAAGGTATCTATAAGGTTTTACCCGTAAATTCTGGTAAACGACCGGCTGATATTGTTATTGAACTGGTTGAATGAAATTAAACAATCCAACACCAGGTTTATATTTGTTTTCTTTTTTCTAATTCATGTGCCCTAAGTTCTTTTCTGAGTATTTTGCCAACAGCCGATTTCGGAAGATCTTTTACGAATTCAATTTCGACAGGCCATTTATATTTTGCAAGCTTATCCTGGGCAAACCCAATCATTTCTTCTTCAGTAGCTGTTTCGCCTTCATTAAGGACAATATATACTTTTGCAGATTCACCTCTTTTTTCATGAGGAATACCTATGGCACAAGCCTCTGTTACTTTAGGATGTTCATAATAAACTTCATCTATTTCTCTTGGGAATATGTTATATCCACCGGAAATGATCATATCTTTTTTTCGGTCTACAATATAAAAATAACCATCCTTATCCATTGTAGCGATATCGCCTGTATGTAGCCATCCATTATGTAAAGTTTCTGCTGTGGCATCAGCTTGGTTTAAATATCCCTGCATAATTTGTGGCCCCCTCATAATTAGCTCTCCGGATTCCCCAACAGGCATTTGTTTTGAATCATCTTCAAGATCAACGATCCTACATTCAGTATCAGGAATTGGAATACCCACACTTCCTACTTTACGTTCACCACCTGCAAATGGGTTGATATGTGATACAGGTGAAGATTCTGTCAGGCCAAACCCTTCCACTATAGTAGCACCGGTTTTGGCTTCAAATTCCTTAAGGACTTCAACCGGTAGTGGTGCACTTCCTGAGAAACATCCTTTTATTGAACTAATATCTGTTTTACTAACTTTCGGATGGTTTAAAATCCCAATATACATGGTAGGAACCATGGGCGCAAATGATACACGGTGTTTACTTATAGCCTCTAAAAGTGCATCCGGTACCGGTTTTGGGACAAGAACATTTTCCCAGGCCAGATACATTGCAAAATTCATTGAAGTAGTAAGGCCAAAAACATGAAAAAATGGTAAAGCCCCCAACATTTTCTCTTCACCCATTTTTAAAGCAGGAAACCATGATGCCATCTGCTGTATCTGTTTTCCCATGTTTCCATGGGTTAAAACAGCTCCTTTTGACAATCCTGTTGTACCACCAGTATATTGATAATAGCTAGGGTCATCTGCTTTTAGATCCACATTTTTCATAATTGGTGAATATTTCATTAGGATTTCTTTCCATTTATGAACATTTTTAGCCGGCTTTACTTTAGCCGCCAGTTTTTTCTTTTTAGCGACCAGGGGGAATAATATACTTTTTGGGAATGGCAGGTAATCACCAATTGAAGTGTAAATTATTTGATTAAGCTTTGTTTCAGGCATGAGATCTATCATTCGGTTTCCCAGTAAATCTAATGTTACCAGTATTTTTGCATTGGAATCATTCAATTGATGCTTTATTTCCCTGTCTGAATACAGGGGGTTATTCATAACAACTACTGCTCCAAGCCTAAGAGCTGCATACTGCGCAACAACTGTGGGAATTAAGTTAGGAAGAAGAATGGCTACACTATCTCCCTTTTGTATCCCAAATTCTTTATAAACAGCGGCCATAAGGCCCACCATGTTGTTCAGTTCACTAAAACTAATTTTGAATCCCTGGAAATTCAGGGCCGTATTATTAGGGAACTGATTAACTGTTTGCTCAAGGAATTGAGGAATAAATAAATCTTTGTATTCCAGATTCGCCTGAATTCCTGATTCATAGCTGCTTAGCCATGGGCGGTTATCATATGTTGTTTCTGAGGCCATAGTTATTTGTTTTAATGTTTAAACTAAGGGGAGAAATTATTAAATCGTAATAAATTTACAACATATTTTAATTATAATCAAGATAATCAACCTATTTAATATGAAGAAGATGAAGTTGTGTATGGATTACTTTATATTCGCAGCAACAACCCTACAAGGTGGGGTGTTAAAAATCCAAGCTTTTTGAGTTTTATTTTACCCCCTGCTTTTTCATATATTCATTTATCTGTGATTTTGAGTAATTTATACTATTTTTCATTTATCGGTTAATTAAACAAAAGGTTTTTGCATAATAATAATAAATTTTTTAGCCCCGAAGTGGGCGGAATCATTAGCACAGGGCGCAGCCCTGTGCATGATAACCCGATTAATAGAGCCCGCGTACAGAATTCAATTAAATGTAAACATCCTTTTTCGGGCTCAATTGTATAGACGTTTACATTATAAAATCAATAAACCTTAAAAATCTACTTGCGGATTTTAGGGATTATATATAGGTGTTGTAACGCTTTACAATGGAAAACAATCGATGACAAAATAAAATGGGTTATGAAGTTTGACTTCATAACCCATGATACTCAGAGGTCACGAGCGGATTCGAACCGCTGTAGCTGGTTTTGCAGACCAGAGCCTAGCCACTCGGCCACGTGACCATTTAATTATTGGTATGCAAAATTAAAAATAATCTTTTAACCTGCAAAATTCACAAATATTAAAATTCACAATATTTATGGATGATGGAGGTTAACCCGTATTTAGAAAATCTAGTTGTTTCAGGAACCTGAAACCCTTAGATTTACTTAATCGGGTTAATATTTCCCAAAATATCCATGTTTTTTATTTGATTTTGGCTATTCCCTTATTCTTCGTTTAAAAACTATATTAATATATAGAGCTATAATTAAAGTCATAGGTTGAAAATTTAGTAATATATACAGTCGGCAAATTATTTTGAAAGGCCTGACACATGTACTAATTTTGGTTAAAAGATAATTGAATAAGTTTAACTAAAAAATAAAGTCATGAAAAAGATACTT
>JBDLJL010000232.1:0-6782 GCA_039714415.1 Bacteroidota bacterium | reverse complement strand
GGTATTAATGAACGAGTAAGGGGTTTGTTAAAAAACCTTATAGAAATATTTGTTGTTATTAATAAAGATCAACTACAGCAAAATGATATCCTAAAAGAAATAAAACGACTTCATCCATATTACGATTTTATTCTTGATGTTGAAGATTATCAACTTTCGGAAGAGTTTGATATAAACTGGTTACTTGAAAACCAATCCGAAATAGTTCTCAAAAAAATTGCAATCAATAAGGATATTAAGAGAATTTTGAAGGAGGAGTTAAATAAAAGTTATCACAAAGAACTTGGGCACATCTTTATAAAATATTTCTCTGATTAATTTAGCAAACTTCAAATAAATTTTGATTAGTCAAGTTTCAATGTTGAAGTTCATAATCCTGCATTAAAATATCATAAGATATTTTCAGGTACTTATGCAAGGATCGTATCATCTCAATACTAAGTTTTTTTCTGTAATTAAGTATGTTTGAAAGTGTTCCTTTGCTAATACCGAGAAGATTAACCAAATCTTTTTGCTTCATATTTTTGTTTTCCAAAACATATTTTAAATATTCACCCGGGTTAGGCTGGCTAATGGCAAAATGCTTTTCTTCATAATTTTCAATCAAAACACTTAAATACTCAATTTCCATTTCTTCCATATCGGTAGTATTTCCGGCTTCACCTTTATCAGTTAAAAGTTCCAATCTCTGAACAGCTTTTTTGTGGTCTTCAGAATTATTTATTTGTCTTTTCATAATAGTTTTGTTTTAATCCTGGTGCAAAAATACAAAAAGTTTTCTAAAAGAAAACATTTCAAGCACATATTTTTATCAAATAAATTCAATTCACCTAATAATTATCAACCGTCTCAGCATCTACTTTGTCGTACTCAGCATGTGTTCCAACAAATTTAATATAGCATTTTTGATACAAAAAGCTGAATTTTGCAATCAATCGGTAAGAGTTACCCTTAATTTTAAAAATAGCTCTATTGTTGCCTATTGCTTTGGCTGTTGAGTAATCCTTTTTTAAATCATTAAAATCCTTCCATTTGGTTTTTTCAACATCACTATGCCATGCTTTCAGTTGCTGTTCGCTATCTTTGTGTTTCTCCCAAAACTCTTTTAACGATTGTTTTTTAATAATGTGCATAAATTTTAAGTATTTAAAAGCTTAAAATATTAATAAGGACTAATCGGTTTTCAAATTGAAAACAATATTTAAAAATCACTGGCTTTCGTTTTTATTTGCTCACTCCCGGTAGGATTGGCATATTTTGCATATTCATTAGTTTGTTCCAGGCTAGTTGTTCCGATGTATGACTCATGCGTCAATCGAAAACCCTGGATATTAAATTTTTCCTGAAGCCATGTAAACCCTACTTTTTTCATTTTCTTTGTATTTACTGGGGTAAATTTAGTTTTGTAAGGGTAAAAATAGTTTATTTTATTTAATTAAGGGTAAAATTGGTTTGTTTAATGCAAAACTCATTTATTATTCGTTTTTGGGGGTAAATTTAGTTTTGCAGGGGTAATATTGGTTTTTATCCCTAAATTTAGGATAATTCCCATTTATTAAAAACTTTGCAATTTATATAGTAAACTGTCAGCAAAAAGTGAACTTTTTAGAGTGCTAGTAGTGCGATTCCTAAATAACATAGCAAAGTTGCAAACTTTTTCGGCCTTGGTTTAAATATTCTGAGGTTTAAATAATTATCTACTATATGTTAATTTACAGGTAATTAGAAATTAGTAATTGGTTATTAAAATGTAAGTCAAATATTTCTAATTACTAATTACCAGTATACTAATTACTTGTCAGACACAAGGAGTACAGATTTTGAAAATATCCCAGACAATCTAAACTAGAGCGACTTTTTTCCTTTTATTGCCTCTCTAAAAGCCATTTATTCTTCTTTTTTTATTGTTCTTTATTTATACCACTTCTAAATTAACGTTCTATTTATATATCCCCGTTGTTTTTTTATTTGTTTTTTTACTTTAGGGCAATAAAATATTCAACAATGACCTATTGCTAAAAGATATAAATTTAATAACTGATTGGTGGATTCAATAATTTATTGGAGGTCGGTTCATAGATCAGTACTTTATTTAATTAAACAGATACCATGAAAAATATAATTTTACTTTTTGGACTTTTTTTGATTTTCAAAATAGCTTTTGGACAAGAAATCCATACTCCGGCTGAAATTCTAAAAATAATGGAAAAATCATCCGTAAGTTATGAACTACATCCTCTTGAAAATGAAATTAAAACACCTGACAGGACAAATAAACTAAATTACAATCACTATTATCAAATAAAAAAGGATGGCTCAACAACTACATATAAATATGAACTTAATGAAGAAACCACAAACTATGTAAAAAAAGCAGAGCAGTTTTTTAAAGACCGCAAGTTTAAGGAAGCCAGAGAAATGTATATTAAAGCCTTGGAGTCCGATTCCACATATTATGAAGTAATGACCTATATAGGACAAACCTACGGTATTGAAAAAAACTGGGATAAAGCAATTGACTGGTATAAAAAAACAATTAAACTTAATTATATTGATTACATGGCTCACTGGTTTCTTGCTGATGCCTATAAGGTAAAAGGAGAACTTGACTTAGCTGTAAATGAAATTACTATAGCACAAATCTTAAATAGAAATAACCCAAGGTTAAACAAATCGCTAAAAGAAATTTATGATTTAAGAAAGCTTAATTATAATGAATGGGTTTTTAACCCACAGGTTCAAATAGACAGCATAGGAGTTAACAAAGTAAAAATTGCATTTGATGCTAACTGGTTGGGTTATGCCATGGTTAAGGCTGTTTGGTTGTATGAGCCAGGTTATAAGGAGAAAATGGGTTCTGAAAACAGTTTATTTTCAATGTTGCAAGAAAAAGAAGCTTTGGTCAGCCTTATGACAGGCTTAGATAAAAAAAGTTTTAAAAAGATACCTGAATTTAAAACACTAAAATTGGCATTAAATAAAAAAATGATTGACGAATATATTTATTATGAAATATTACTCCCAGAACACCCATTTGTCGCCTATCAGTTTCCGCAAGAAATTATTGAAGATATTAAAGAATATATAATTAATGTTAGGACGAAAAAGTAAAACGCATTAACAAGACAATAAGAATAAGTTGAAAAAAACAAAAATGTTAAGAAAGATAAAACACACAAAATGTTAACAACTTATTAGGTAAGCATCCTAATTGCAAACAGTTTAATGTTTAAAATATTCTCTTCAAATTAAAACGACAAAAATGAAATACATAGTATTGATATTAGCGGTAGCATTAAGTACCGGTTGTAACTCCCAGGCTAAACAGAAATTCAACTTGGACTTTGAGTCTTACAATTCAAATGAAAAGTTTCCTAAAGGTTGGATAAAATGGGGAAATTACGATTTAGGTATCGACTCAATTAGTAATTCTGGTGAATTTTCAGGAAAAATAATATCAGATAAAAATGGCAGTTCTTTTGGAAGTATCGCCTATAAAGTACCAGCCAATTATAAAGGTGATTCTATTCAACTTGAAGGTTATATGAAAATTCAGGATGTTGAAAATGGTTTTGCAGGACTGTTAATGCGAATAGACGGTAATGGTTCATCATTGGTTTTTGACAATATGAAAAACCAAAATATAACTGGCACAAAAGATTGGAAAAAGTATTCAATTAAACTGCCCTATCCAGAAGAGGCTGAAAATATTTTTGTTGCTGGAATTATAGTTGGGAAAGGCAAAGCATGGTTTGACGACTTTGTTTTGACAATTGACGGCAAAAATATTCAAACATTAAAAGAGATCAAAAAACCCATCATCAAAGCAAACCTGGATAAAGAATTTGATAAAGGCTCAATGATTGAATTTCCAGGACTAAATGAAGATTTAATTACAAATTTGGAATTACTGGGTAGAATTTGGGGCTTTTTAAAGTATCACCATCCAGAAGTTGCTAAAGGAAATTACAACTGGGACTATGAGCTTTTTCGTATTCTACCCAAATATATAGAGGCTAACAGTATTTTAGAAAGAGACCAAATACTTATTAAATGGATTGAGAAATATGGAAAAGTTACTGAATGTAAAAAATGCAAAGAGACTTCTTTGGATGCCCTTCTGAAACCTGATTTATTTTGGGTTAATAACAACAATTTAGAATCAGAATTAAAAAAGAAACTAAACGATATATATCAAAACAGGCATCAAGGGAAACATTTTTATATTGGCACGATGAAATATGTTGGTAATCCGAAATTCCTGAACGAAAACTCATATTCAAATATGTCTTTTCCTGATGAAGGTTTCAGATTGTTAACCCTATATAGATATTGGAATATGATAAACTACTTTTTTCCATATAAGCATTTAATGGACAAGGATTGGAATAAAACTCTTAAAGAGTATATACCAAAGTTTATCAATGCAAAAAACGAGTTGGAATTTGAGTTAGCAAGCATTCAAATTATTGGTGACATAAAGGACACTCATGGAAATATATGGGGCGGTGGTGATAAAATAAGCCAACAAAGAGGTGTTTTCCATGCCCCTGTTCATCTTCGATTTATTCAGGACAAATTGGTTGTAACAGATTATTACAATCCGGAACTAAAGGATGTTGTAGAGCTTGAGATTGGCGATATAATAACCCATGTCAACGAAAGAAAAGTAGAAACGATAATTGATAGCCTTAAAAAATATTATCCTGCATCTAATAATGCAGCAAGAATGAGAGATATATGTCCTGATATATTAAGATCGAATAATGGCCAGGTAAATATCAGATATATTACGGACGGGCGAAAAAAACGAAAAGATTTAACTCTTTATAAACGGGACAGTCTTAATATCTATAGGTGGTACAAAAGAGATAATGAGAAGTGCTATAAAATGCTGGAAGGCAATATTGGTTATATAACATTGAAAAGCATAGAAAAAAAAGACATAAAAAAAATAAAAAAATCTTTCAAAGACACCAAAGGAATAATAATAGATATTCGTAATTACCCATCTACTTTTGTGCCTTTTTTATTAGGTTCATATTTCGTTTCATCTTCTACACCATTTGTTAAATTCAGTACCGTGAATGTTAATAATCCAGGCGAGTTCACATTTACTAAACAACTTGAAATTCCAAAACCATCTGAGACTTATCAAGGAAAACTTATCGTAATTGTAAATGAGCTATCCCAAAGTCAGGCAGAATATACAGCAATGGCTTTTAGGGCGGGTGATAACACAACTATTATTGGCAGTACCACTGCGGGGGCTGATGGTAATGTTTCAGCCATACTTTTGCCTGGAGGTTTAAGAACAATGATTTCTGGAATTGGGGTCTATTATCCTGACGGATCAGAAACCCAAAGAGCTGGGATTGTTCCAGACATTGAAGTAAACCCCACAATTGAAGGCATAAAAAATGGAAAGGATGAATTATTAGAAAGAGCAATTGAACTGATAAATGAATAATACCAACAAAGTAACAATTTATAATAAAACAGAAAATTGTTGTATGAATTTGATTTTAAACATAATTAAATGGGTTTTGATAATTTTATTCTTTCCATTATCTCTAATTTTGTAGCTTATTATAAACAGAGGAAAGCAATGAAAAGATAATATAGATCAGATGAATAAAAGCCAGTTTTTATTATATAAACTTAACATTTAATATTATAAGACATATGGAACAAAATTATCCCGGAGTATCAAAGAGGGTCAGGGCCGCGGTTACTGATTCATTAGTTTTAGCAGTCCTTATGGTGCTAACCACATACATATTTTCTAATTTTGAGAATGTACCTGATATTGCAAGAATTAGTGCTTTTGTTTTCATATTTGTACTTTATGACCCAATATTAACGAGCTCAATTGGTGGAACAATTGGTCACATGATAATTGGAATTAGAGTGAAACGAGAAAACAATCAGGAAAAAAATATCTTATTCCCCTTTGCAATAGTAAGGTTCCTTGCTAAGGCTCTCTTGGGTTGGATTTCACTTTTAACAGTGTTGAACAACGAAAAGGGCAAGGCTATCCACGATTATTTAGTTAAATCGATAGTTGTGTACAAACAAGAGAATAAAATTAAAGAACTTTAAAATTATCTTTAACCAATCAATAATTTTAGTAAAGGAGTTCTGCTTCTACAGATTTTATAAAGTCTGTATCAAAAACATGAGTTATGGGACTATCAGTTTCTTATTTTCATTTATCAAAAGAATCCTTTTTTGAGGTGAAGGAAAAAATTCTAAATAAGGGAAGAGTTGACATTGAAAAATATTCTATTGAACATTTTTATATTGAAAAATCATTTTTTGGATTAGAGTTTATTTTAATGAAAGGATTAGGACATTTGTTTGAGGGTATTTTTGCGCCAAAAACGTCAATTTGTTCTATAAACTTTGAATCTGAAAATTTTAAGAAGCTGTCAGTTGATGAACAATTCGAGTTGTTTGATTCTATCCCTCAAGAATCCTATATGTCCCCTGACAGGATATTAGAGATATTTGACCAATTAAATGAGTTAAAACCACACAAAATTGATGAATGGTATGATTTTGAGGAACTCAATAAGAATAAGATTTATCCTGAAATCTGGCATAACGATAATTCTGAAAACAAAGCATTTAATGCAAGAGACTTAAAAGAGAATCTAATTGAATTAAAGGAATTTCTAAAAAAAGTAACTCAAAAAAGAAACAGTTACATAATTGTAAGATAAAAAAAACCGGAAAATACTGCAAACTTTTAAGAACCACAGCACATATATGGAAACAGT
>JBDLJL010000231.1:0-6918 GCA_039714415.1 Bacteroidota bacterium | reverse complement strand
CTTAAAACTTGAAAGCCATACTTCAATAAAGTATAATACCGATTTTTTTGAGTCTGATGAAGATCCAAGAAATTTGAGTTTTTCACCAAAAGAAAATATTCTATTGGATGCCTTAAGGGACGATAAATCACTTAAAATAAGCGAAGTAAACGACCGGCTGTCTATAAAGAATAGTTTAAAACACATAAAATCACTTTATGAAAAAGGTGCTATCGAAATTGAAGAATCATTAACTAAAAATTACAATACAAAAAAAGAGACATACCTTTGCCTTGCTGAAAACTTTCAAACTGAAGACGCATTAAACATTACACTTGAAAGCTTAAACAGGGCAAAAAAACAAAAACAATTATTAATCTCATTTATAGAACTGATTCGGTTTGGTGAAGATGACCAGGTTCAGGAAATCAGTCAAAAAGAACTGCTGAAATTTTCAAACAGTAATAGTGCAATCCTTAAACAATTAGAAAAAAAAGGAATAATCCTAAGTATTCAAAAAGAAATTTCCCGTTTAGATGCTGATAACGAAGCCCTTGCTAAAATCAAGAAGCTAAACCAAGCACAGGCAGCTGCTTTAAAAAGTATAAAAGACCAATTTAAAGAAAAAGAAACAGTTTTATTGCATGGTGTAACATCCAGTGGAAAAACTGAGATTTATATCCACCTTATTAATGAAACTATAAAAAAAGGTGAACAAGTATTGTACTTATTGCCTGAGATAGCATTAAGTACACAACTTATCTATCGTTTAAGAAAACATTTTGGCAACCATGTTGGTGTTTATCATTCAAAATTTAATGATGCTGAACGGGTTGAAATTTGGCAAAACATTCAAAATAGTTCCATTCTGGAAAATCAGCCACAATACAAAATAATACTTGGTGTACGTTCTTCGGTTTTTTTACCATATTCAAAGCTTGGGCTGATTATTATTGATGAAGAACATGAAAACACCTTTAAACAATATAATCCCGCTCCCCGATATCAAGCAAGGGATGCAGCTTTAGTACTAGCTAAAATTCATGGTGCTAAAACATTATTGGGAACAGCAACACCATCAATTGAAAGCTATTTTAATGCAAAAACGGGAAAGTATGGCTTGGTAGAGTTAAATACAAGGTATCAGGATATTGAGTTACCTGAAATTTTTCTTGCAGATATAAAAGAAGCAAGGCGAAAAAAACAAATGAAATCGCACTTTACTCCATTATTGCTCGACAATATTGAAAATACACTAAAAAATCAAGGCCAGGTAATTCTCTTTCAGAACCGAAGAGGATATGCTCCTTATCTTGAATGTACTTCATGTAATTCAATTCCTAAATGTAAACATTGTGATGTAAGCCTTACATACCACAGGCACACCAACCAAATGGTTTGTCATTATTGCGGATACGCCTATACTAATAAAGGGAAATGCGAAGAATGCGAAAGTACTTCCATACGTACCAGGGGCTTTGGAACGGAAAAAATTGAAGACGAACTGGCAATTTTTTTTCCACATGCCTCAATACAAAGAATGGACTTGGATACAACACGTGGTAAAAAAGCACATGAGCGGATTATTCAGAAGTTTGAATCAGGGGATTTAGATATACTGATTGGTACACAAATGGTTACAAAGGGCCTTGATTTTGACAATGTAGGCCTTGTTGGGATATTAGATGCTGACCAAATGTTAAACTTCCCGGATTTCAGGGCCTATGAAAGAAGCTATCAATTAATGGCACAGGTTGCAGGCAGGGCAGGCAGGAAAAATAAAAGAGGTAAAGTAATTATTCAAACATCCAATGCTAAAAACGAGATCATAAAAGATGTAATTAATAATAACTACCAACATATGTTTATGGAACAGTTAAAAGAAAGGAAACAGTTTAAATATCCACCATTTAACCGCCTTATTTACATAACGCTAAAACACAAAAACAAACAGATGCTTGATAAAGCAGCCTCTGTTTATGCCCAGTGGCTAAAGAAATTATTCAGCAATAACATTCTTGGCCCTGAATATCCAATAATCAACCGAACTCATGATCTTTATTTAAAAAGTATTATTATTAAATTAGATAAAAGCTTAAATATAAATTCCTTAAAAAAGAACAGTCATTATTTGAGTAAACGCCTGATAGAAAATAATCAGTTTAAAAATGTTCAAATTGTATTTGATGTTGATCCTCAGTAAATAATAGGTTGTCTCTAGTTT
The DNA here is from genome assembly GCA_039714415.1 of Bacteroidota bacterium. Lineage (GTDB taxonomy): Bacteria > Bacteroidota > Bacteroidia > Bacteroidales > NBLH01 > NBLH01. Next base: position 4,715 of record JBDLJL010000231.1, on the reverse strand, counting down.
ATAAATTTTATTTTGGAATAAACCGGTAAGTGATCAGATGGATATTGACCATTTCTATTAAACCTGATAACTATTGATTTTTTTACCTCAATTTTTTTTGATGTATATATATAATCAATCCTTTTTTTATTTTTTATATCCCAGCCCTGAAAAGTATAATCCGGCTCACTCCTTTGATTATTTTTTTTATAACTATCTGTATATAAGCTATTCAATTTTTTAATAACCATATTGTCAGGCTCAACATTCAAATCCCCCATCAAAATAAAAGGTAAAGAATCTTTCTTATGATCTTCTATCATTCTAATAATCAACTTAATACTCTCTTCTCTCGCTTTTTGCGACCGATGATCAAAATGAGTGTTGTAAACCCTGAGTTTAAATCCTGTTTTCTTATTTTCAAACAGTCCCCACGTACAAATTCTGGGCAAACTACTTTCCCAACTTTTTGAACCGGTTATTGCAGGGGTTTCAGACAGCCAAAAGGTTTGGCTATCAATCAACTTCCACTTCTTAGTGATATAAAATAATGGGCAGGCTTCACCTTTATCAGGATTTTTATCCCGACTTCTTGAAATATAACAATACAAAGGCAGATTACCCTTTAAATCTAATAATTGCTGAGGCAAAACTTCCTGGGATCCAACAAAATCACATTTGTATTTTTTAAAAACATTATAAACTAATTTTTCTCGATTACCCCATATATTATCTCCGTCATTTGGATTTGCATAACGAATATTAAAAGTCATCACTTTTACTTTGATATTGTTACTCTCATTTTTTTCTTTTTTTTGAGAAAAAGAAGGGGTATACACCCCAAATAAGATGAATAACAGGAAATAATTAAATTTGTTCATTTGTTTAAATTTAAATTAGTATTATTCTGGATATTCGCCAAACAAGCAATTAAATTTCTGATAGTCACGGCGTGGCTTTTAAATTAAAAGTGAATATTATTTCCTGTAGCATACTGTTAGCAAGATATCCACACCGTGACTTTACAGACTCAAAGTCATTTATAGAATTTCTATATTAAACTATTTATAATGGTTTCAATTTGCCAGGATTTGCTTTTCTGATTAATTCCCGGGCAAGTACATAAACCGGGTCAATCAGCGGAATACCGTTAATTTCTTTTTCAGGTAGTGCTAAGGGTATTTCAGTACAACCCAGAATAATTGCACCAACGCCTTTCCTGCTAAGTTCATCTGAATAATTTAAAAACCGTTCTCTTGCATTTTGAGTAACCGGACTAACTGCCTTTATTCCCCAATTCTGGTTATAAATGGAATCATGTAAAGAATCTTGCTCTTTTTCGTGAACCTGAACAATTTCAAAACCAAAAGGTTCCAAAATTTGTTGGTAAACAAACGTTTTTCGTGTACCCGTAGTTGACATTAATCCTATTTTTTTTAGTCCTGAATAATTATTCTGTATGTATTTTCCCGTTTCCTCAATCATATTTAAAATTTTAATCTTTTCACTGGCCTTTGTTAAAGTATCAAGAAAAAGATTAAATATCTGTGGTGAATGAAAAGTATTACAAGTAACACCACCCACCGCAAAACGTTTTTCTATTTTCAAAACTTCATCTGCTAAAAGAAAAGTCCTGGCCATTCCTTCTGCAGGGTTTGTTTTTATTTCCCCGTTTAAAAATTCTGTTCGATCAGGAACATCAAATGATCGCGACAGGTGCCATACTTGCAGATGATCCTGATCTTTTCCTCTGGTTTTAGTATTTTCAATAATTTTTTTGTGAAGATCAACCCCGGCCATTGGTCCTACTCCACCACCAATAATTATCAGTTTTTCGTTCATTTATATAAATTTTCTAAAGGCATTATTTCCTTTACTTTTAATATTAGGATAAATTTTCCAGTAAAATCCCTCAATGAGTGTCAATTATTTTTTAAAATTGCTACCAGACCAGTTAAATATTTTATAATTTTATAGTTTGTAAATTGTTAAAAAATAAAGATAATGAAGAAATCGGTTTTAATTATCATTTTAGTAGTATTTTCAGCAATTAGTATTTATAGTCAGGAACTAAAAAATATTAAGAATGCTACAGATTGCAAAAGTGCTATTGAGATTTCTACAATCTCAAAATTTGGCCCTACCAATCCACCTAAAGAATTGAAAGTAAAATCAACAGATAATCCTTTTGAGCGATCACAACACCCCACATGGTATAAATTTAAAATTGTTAAGGATGGTGTGTTATTATTTGATATCATTCCCATTAATCCAAATGATAATTATGATTTCCTTCTTTACAAAATAAATAGTAAAAACTACTGCCAAAATATTAAAAGCGGGAAAAATGAAGCAATAAGATCAAATTTAGCTCGTGCAGATTTAGCATTACAAGGTAAAACAGGTTTATCAATTACCGGGAAACCTGAATGTTATAGTAAAGGTATTGATGTAAAAAAAGGGGAGCAATATATTCTTGCACTAAATAACATGTATAAAGGAAAAGGACATACCCTCGTTTTTAAGTATCTGGAAAATTTTATTGTTAAAGGTACTATTTCAGATTTTTCAACCAGTGAAAGTCTCAAAGCTAAAGTTTTTTGGACAAATTTAAGAACCAATGAAACAACAAATTTTGCTTCGTCAAATAAACAAGGTAATTATGAGCTAAAAGTAAGTGTGAGTACTGAAGCACACAGGTTTCCAAATTATTTGCTATGGGCTTATGATGATAAGTACTATATTTCAGACACTATCATTGCTTCAAGGAATGTAAGCAGCTTGCAATCAGGGCATTTTAACTTCAAACTTCATAAGTTGAAGAAAGGTAATAATGATTTTCTCCCTAAAATATATTTTGATCCCAATTTAACCAACATTTGTTCCGGTTCATTTGCAAACCTTGAGAGCATTTATAGGCTGATGGAGCAAAATAAACAGATGGAAATTATCCTTGAAGGACATTCTAATGGCTTTTACCCAAGCAACAATGTTGATAAAATATTGTCAGAAGACCGGGCTGAAAAAATTAAAGACTGGCTTGTAAACAAAGGACTTGATGCCAACAGAATTGGAACAAGAGGTTTGGGCAGCAATAAAATGGTTTTTCCTTATGCTGAAAATGAAAAAGAAGAAAGCGGCAACCGACGGGTTGAAATTTTTATCGTGAAATTCTAGCCTCATTTCTTTAAATCATTACAACCAATATGAACAAACGGGAACCAAAAAGCTATATCTGTTAAATATGATTAATTAATGATACAATGCATTAATGATTCATTTAAAATTAGAGTTTTATCATAATCTTATTCAATCATTTAATCATTGTCTTATTTTTTAAATTTAACAAAGTGTTAATAATAAATTCCCCTCCTTTTACTGTTTACTTTCTATGAATAGGACAATTCTATTTTTAATAGTTGTTTTCATTAGTTTTTTTGGTAGATTGTCCGCCCAAAAAACAGATTCAATACCTTATGTTAACACAGCATTTAATGCTGGTGAAAAATTGTTTTACAAAGTAAGGTATGGTTTAATTAAAGGTGGCGAAGCATCTTTAACTATTGATGTTACTCCTGTTGGTAATACATACCTGTATCATATAAAAGCCCTTGCGCAAACAACCGGGGTAGTAGGTTCAATGGTTACTATCAGGGATATTTACGAAAGTTATGTGGATATTCATTCCGGTTTTCCTGTAAAATCAATAAGGAATATACTTGAGCATCATTATACTTCCTATAATGAAGTATTATTTTTCCGTAATGAAAATTATATACAGAGCCTTAAATCAGGAAAGCACGATGCCACACCTGACATTTTGGATATCCTTTCTGCTTTCTATTTTGCACGTCGGCACCTATTTAGTAATGATCTAAAGAAAGAAGAAGTAATTAAGTTAAAAACTTTTTTTGACGATGAAATTTTTAATATTGATATAAAATATAAAAATACCGAAAAAATTAAATCTCAATTTGGTAAATTAAATTGTTATAGGTTTGTACCTGCAACAACTTTAAACGGCACATTTAAAAAGGAAGATCAATTACAAATCTGGGTAACTGCAGATGAAAATTACATACCTGTTAAAATCAGGGTAAAACTACCAATTGGTTCATTAAAATGTGATTTAATTGGTTTTGAGGGAATTAAAAACAGGAATGGGGTATTAAAGTAGCACAGCTTCTACAATTGGGAACAAATAACTATTAATGACCAGGTTCAAGGTTCCAAGAATTAAACATGCAATATTCAATAAACAACACACAATAATCAAGTAAAAGTGGGTAAATATGTGCAGGCAATAAATATTGATTATTTTATATTGAGTGTTGAATGTTTAAACACTGTTACTTCAACCCTGAACCAAGTGAAAAAACCATCTAAACAGCTTTAGTAAACTATAATACAGTTGTACAACAACAGATATATTAGGCTTGTAGCTGTGCTACAATAAAACTGTTCTACACCTCAAAACTCATCATACGGTCTTCTAAATAAAAAACCAGCTCTGTAAATCGTGCATCTCTCTTAATTTCCTTGTCTCGATCAAAAGGCAGGTCAATTCTTACATGTTCAATAATTTTACTAGGTGCAGTAGACATAATATAAACATCATCACCCAGGTAAACTGCTTCAGAAATGTCATGCGTAACAAGCACAATAGTCGGGTGTACTTTTTCCCAAACAGAGATCAAAAAGTCCTGCATTTTTAACCGGGTATTGGTATCCAAAGC
>JBDLJL010000230.1:0-6981 GCA_039714415.1 Bacteroidota bacterium | reverse complement strand
AATCCAATGTTGCACAATAATATTTCACGGATATTTAATTGGTACACAGGACGGGTTACATTTGAATCACGAAAAATTGATAAAAATTATGGTTGGCAACCACGATTTTATGACCATATTATTCGCAATGATGCGGAATATCATCGTATAAAAAATTATATTATCAATAATCCATCAAATTGGAATAACGATAAATTCAATAACACAAAAGAAAAATGACAACACAACCCGAACAAATATTAGAAAACAATCTTGTAACACAATTACAAAAACTGGGTTACAAAAGTGTAGTCATTAAAGATGAAAACGATTTATTGGGTAACCTAAAACAACAGTTAGAGGCACATAATAACATCTCGCTGTCCTCGCAGGACTTCAAGCAGATATTAAATTACATTAACAAAGGCAATATTTTTGAACGAGCCAAAATTTTGCGAGACCGTGTTCCCTACACCAACGATAAAGGAGAACATAAAACGGTTGAATTGATAGACCAAATAGCCTGGTGCAAAAATCAATATCAGGTTACCCAACAGGTAACAATGGAAGGCAGTTATAAAAACCGCTACGATGTTACCATTTTAATAAATGGTTTGCCCTTGGTTCAAATAGAACTAAAACGCAGGGGATTAGAATTAAAAGAAGCATTTAACCAAACCAATCGTTACGAAAGACATTCCTACTGGGCAGGTCACGGGCTGTTTCAGTTTATTCAAATATTTGTAATCAGCAATGGAGTAAACACAAAATACTATGCCAACAGCCCAATAAAAGCACGAAGTTTCAAACAAACATTTTATTGGAGCGATGTTGATAATAAACTCATTACCCAACTTTCTGGTTTTACCGATATATTTTTAGAGCCTTGCCATATCTCTAAAATGATTACAAAATATATTGTTGTTCACGAATCGGATAAAATATTGATGGTGCTTCGCCCATATCAGTTCTATGCGGTAGAGGCAATTGTTGACAGGGTAAAAAGTTGTAATGAAAACGGTTACATCTGGCATACCACAGGTTCGGGAAAAACGCTAACTTCGTTTAAAGCGGCCCAGATACTAACCAACTTACCAAAAGTTGATAAAGTTGTTTTTGTTGTTGACAGGAAAGACCTGGATTATCAAACCACAAAAGAATTTAACGCATTTAGCAAAGGCAGTATTGACGGTACAAACAATACCAATACTTTGGTGAAACAAATGATTGGCGACAATAAACTGATTGTTACTACCATTCAGAAACTAAATACCGCCATTAGCAAAAACAGGTATTTAAACAGAATGGAAACCCAAAAAGACAAGCGTATTGTTTTCATTTTTGATGAGTGCCACCGTTCGCAATTTGGCAAAACACACGAAGACATAAAAAACTTCTTTGAAAACAGCCAAATGTTTGGTTTTACCGGAACGCCAATTTTTGAAGAGAACGCAGGAACCAACGAATACGGAAAACGGACAACATCAATGCTTTTCGATAAAATCCTGCATAAATATGTAATTACCGATGCAATCCGTGATGAAAATGTTTTAAAGTTCTCAATTGAATACATAAGCACTTTCAAAAAGAAAGACCACATTTTAGATATTGATGTAGAAGCCATTGACGAAGCAGAAGTAATGAACGCCCCGGAGCGTTTAAACAATGTAGCAGATTACATCATTACCAATCATAACCGCAAAACCCATAGCAGGGAGTTTACAAGTATTTTTGCCGTTTCAAGTGTTGATACTTTGATAGAGTATTACAAATTGTTTCATCAGAAAAAAGAAGATGGCGAACACAATTTACGCTTGGCAACTATTTTTTCGTATCAGGCAAACGAAGAAGATAAAGATGCAATTGGAAATGCTTTTATTGATGATGAATTTGACACACCTGGATTGAGTATTGCCGCTGAACCACCTGTAATCTACAAAACCGGGGGCATCGCTCCAAGCGATACCCCCGGTAGTCGCCATTCTCGGGATTATCTCGAAGATTTTATAGGTCATTACAATAAACAGTTCAGCACAAACTACACAACAAAAGACAGTCAGAGTTTTTACAATTATTATAACGATGTTGCAAAGCGAGTAAAACACAAACAAATTGATGTTTTGTTGGTTGTAAATATGTTTTTAACAGGTTTCGACAGTAAAACACTAAATACGCTTTATGTTGATAAAAATTTAAGGTATCACGGATTAATTCAAGCCTATTCAAGGACCAACAGAATATTGAATGAATTAAAATCGCAAGGAAATATTGTTTGCTTCCGTAATTTAAAAGGAGCAACAGACGAGGCAATTTCGTTATTTTCAAACATCAATGCCAAAGATGAAATAATAATACAAGCTTATGAAGAGTATGTTGCAAAATTCAATCAGGCATTTATCGCATTGTTGCAAATTACACCAACCGTAAACAGCGTAAACGATTTGCAGGATGAAGAAAAAGAACTTGAATTTATAAAAGCATTCAGGGAGTTAATGCGTTTGAAAAATGTATTGGCAAGCTTTACTGAATTTGATTTTGCAGATTTATCAATGGAAGAGCAATCTTTTGAAGATTATAAAAGCAAATATCTTGACCTTTACGACAAAGCAAAATCTGCACATCAAAAAGAGAAAGTATCTATTTTACAGGATATTGATTTTGAATTAGAATTAATTCACCGTGACGAAATTAATGTTGCTTACATTCTTAAACTTCTTGCAAAACTGAAAGATGCAACTGAAGAAGAACAAGAAAAACAGAAAACAGCAATTATTGAATTGATGACAGGCGATGCTCAAATGCGTAGCAAACGAGAACTTATTGAAAGATTCATCCAGGAAAACTTACCTGCCATTGACGATTCGGACAACATACCCGAAGAATTTGAAAACTATTGGAGCAAAGAAAAACTATTGGCAATAGAAAAACTAAGTATAGAAGAAAATCTGGATTCTGTAAAATTACAGGAAGTAATCGGGAATTATCTGTTCACCGAAAAGAAACCTTTAAGAGACGAAATTATCGGAATGCTAAACAAAAGACCAAATTTGAAAGAAAGGAAAACAGTTGCAGAAAGAGTAACAGAAAAGATTTTAGGATTTGTAGAAACATTTATAAACGGAATAACAAGGCCATAATGAAAGCCACCGCAAAAGCCATACATATTTGTAATTGCAGACATCCTGACTTATCGGAATCTGCATTGTCGCATATTAACCACTTTCTTATTTAATGTTTATGGTTATTAGTGTATTGGTAATTGGTCATTAGGTAGTTACGTGCCATTACAATGACTAATGACTAATTTCTAATGACCTTATACGACAATCCCATTTTACGTGCAAAACTCTTAACGTTTTGATAACCAGTTAATGCGTCAGGAGTTCTGAATTGGCACGAGCCAATGCTTGTACAAATTTGAACCGAATTGCTAAAGTTGAAAGTGAATACAAACCAAGGATTTAGCCCGGTGTTTGAACAAACTTTATATTAATTTGATGATTAGCCGTAGGATTTATCCTACGGGTTTAAATTTGACCAATATATTTGGCTTTAGCCGAAATATGACAACAAGTTTCGGCTAAAGCCTGTGTTTATATGCATTTTAAACTACGGCATGGCCTCGTCCCTCAACGGGAAATGCCGTAGCTAGTCAAAATCAGCATGTTACGACTTAGCTTGACGGCTATGTGGGTTGCACCCATGGTTATTCAAATTTAACCACTTCGTGGTTATTATTACAGTTAAAATATTTTAAAATCCTGAAAGGATTTAATATAAATAACCGCGGGTGTAACCCGTGGTATGATAATAATAGCTAACACAACACTGAAAGTGTTGAATATCCCGTATTTTTAAACCCGATTCCCTGCAGCTCCTCCACCTGTCAATTATTTAGGTTTTATTTGTTACTTTCAGTAAAATGCTCTATAAGCGCTTCATACAACTTCCCTCTAAATATTAAATCAAGTTCTTCAAGGCTTTTAAAACCAAAAATAAATGAGACTGCTATAGGATCTGCCCGCCAAAAAGTATGCCCCTCATAAAAGCCATATCTCATAATGTACTGGGGTTGCATTTCGCCAGTGTTGATAAAACTTAATTTAATCTTAAAATCATCAAATTCTTTTGATGATAAATGGCCATAATGTTCGTTTAAATATTTTATCTCTTCAGCATCAAACTCGTGCCACAGCTTAATATGAAAAGCACCTTCAATACCTTCATCAAAAATTGATTGCTGACCGCCTTTTGTATCAACTGCTTTAACAAACACCTTATTATCATTGTAATAAAAACAGCATATATTCTCCCATTGATGTTTTGCCATATTCCAACGATTAAGTGCCAGGTCAGTATCCATCATGTTTAAAACGTGGAATAGTGGTTTGGCTAATTGTGGGTGCGTAAGCCCTAATTTTCTAACAATTTGATTATCTCCTATTAAAACAGAAATAATATTTTCATCCTCTGCTAAAAAACCTGAATACGACAATCCATTAGGTCTGCCTAGTTTTGTGATTTCTGCCAAAGAACGTCCGGTAATTGTTTTAATTTCATTTAAGCTTTTTTCAGAATGCAATCCTGTTTCTGCCAATTCAGGAAAATCACTTGTATCCACAATAAGTTGCTGACAGATTCCACGGTTGTTACTGAGTGTTACTGATATAACTGCATATTTTTTTATTTTAGTTATAGCTACAACATATTCTTCGCTGTCATTTGTTTTAAATGGTGACGGTAAATTTGGTTTAGCATCAATAACTAAAGGATAAATATCGAAAGGAATAGCTTCGACATCAATAATTTTTATTTGAGATAAACAGCTTGTGTATAGGAATAAAGTTAAAGTTAAGATTAGCGAATGTTTGAATATTTTCATGATTAGATTTTATTTTGAATTTTGACAAAAATCTGACTTATTCCCTTACTAAAATTATTACACTACACAATAAAGTTACAAAAAATCACAATAAGAGTATCCCCGGTAAAAAATACCACCCTCACCCCCTTTTTACATAAGCTGCTGAATAACAGCTATCTTACATTATAATGAATTATCACTTGTTGTAGAACATAAAAAATAATTATATACGTTTTTTGTATTCTTGTATCTATTTCGTATATTTACACTAAAATTGTATATATAGAAGAATAATGAACAACCCAAAATATAAGGCTATTTTTAATAAGGCGAAAGAACTTTTCTGGAAGCATGGGGTAAAACGTGTATCAATTGAAGAAATATGTAAAGAAGCCGGAGTTAGTAAAATGACTTTCTATAAATTTTTCCCTAATAAGATTGAACTGGCAAAAAACATACTTGATGATTTAATGGAAAATTCATTAAACAGATTGAATGAGTTAATAAAAAGTGATATTCCATTTTCTGAAAAATTAAAAGAAATTTTTTTAATGAAACTTGAGGGTACCAAAAATATCAGCATGGAATTCATTAATGATATTTACAATAACCCACAATTAGGCCTAATGGATTATATGAATGAACTTCAAAACAAATCGATGGGTGAAATTGTGAAGTTTTACAAAGATGCCCAGAATAAAGGGGCCATCCGTAGTGATGTGAAAATAGAATTCATACTGGGCTATACAAAACAAATAGTAAAAATGATGGAGGATGACCATCTGGTTTCCCTATATGATCAACCCCAGGATCTAATTATGGAATCAATGAACCTTTTATTTTATGGAATTGTAACTGGCAATGGATAAAAGCTTTTACATATTATGCTTTAACTTTCTTTTACTGTTTTCATCAGTAAAAGGCCAGGATAGTATTGCCAAAGTACAGGACACTTTAAAATTTAAAGGTCAGCTATCGACATGGGCACACTTTAACCCTGATAATCCATATCCGCTCTACCTTGGCGGAAGATATATTCCACAATTCAATTACGAGATTCAATTGCCCGACAAAAAACTAATTGACTTCGAACTCTCTGCCAATTTATACGGAAATTCAGGAATTCACTTTTTTGATTCGGCATTTGTAGATGGAAATATAAATCCTTACAGGTTATGGGGCAGGTACTCAACGGAACAGTTTGAGCTTAGGCTTGGTTTGCAGAAAATTGATTTTGGAACAGCAATGATGATGCGTTCCCTTCGTTGGTTCGATCAGGTTGATCCACGTGACCCTTTAAGGTTAACAGAAGGTGTTTGGGCAGCTTTAGGAAGGTACTATTTTTTAAATAATGTAAACATCTGGTTTTGGTTCTTATATGGCAACAAAAACCCCAAAGGAATGGAAGTTATTAAAACAAATTCCGATATACCTGAATTAGGTGGAAGAATACAATTTCCGGTTCCTCTGGGTGAAGCCGCCTTATCATATCACCATCGTGTTGCCGATTCAAGGGAGTTGAACGGAACAGTATCAGGTTTTAGTAATATTCAGGAAAACCGGATCGGATTAGATGCAAAGTGGGATTTGGTTGTAGGCTTATGGCTCGAAGGTGCCTGGGTAAACAAAAATAAAGATCTGGGTATTTTTAAAAACCAGGAAGCGTTTACGCTTGGTACAGATTATACTTTTAATTTGGGAAGTGGTTTAAACGTAACGCTTGAACACATGTTAGTAGCTTTTGATGAAAAAGCTTTTGAGTTTTCCAATACAAGCAATTTTACAGGGCTTTCTTTGAACTACCCAATTGGCATGTTTGATAATATTAGTGCTATAATTTATTACGACTGGACTAATAATTCAGTGTATAATTTTGTAAACTGGTTCCGTCAATTTGACCGAACAACTTTTTATGTAATGGCATATTGGAACCCGGAAAACAATCAAATGCCTACAATTGGCGCTGCTGAAAATTTGTATGGAGGCATCGGTGTGCAGCTAATGTTTGTTTTTAATCATTAAAAAAAGAGATGTGAAGATGTGGAGATGTGAAAATGTGGAGATGTGGGGATGTGGGGATGTGGAGATGTGGGGATGTGAAAATGTGGGGATGTGTGCCCTTAAGTTCCTTATGTGTC
>JBDLJL010000229.1:0-7016 GCA_039714415.1 Bacteroidota bacterium | reverse complement strand
AAAGGGAAAATTGATAAATCAGGAAATATTTTGTTTATCCATACAGGTGGTAATATTGAGTTGTTTGAACACTCATAGAGTGATTTTATTATATTTGTTCTATTCCGAAATGAAAAGAAATAATGAAATAGCCACCAACCATATGAAATTATATCACATTTCAATGCGCTGCGGTTCATATTTAGTCTCTGCAAGAAAACGCCAATAATTACTCACCAATATAAAATTATTTTAAAGGTGTTCGTGAGCTAAAGGTTTCGTTACTCTTGTTTTGAAAACAGTCATTTACAATAGTATTAATTGCCACAGATTCACAGATTTTTAAACAAGCTACGCTTGTTTTTTTGTTAAAATAATTTTAATTATTTTTTAATCTGTGAACGGCTTCAGCCCTCACGCAAGTAATCTGTGGCATTAATTTGATGTAATTTTATTTTTCATTAAAGTTAAGCAAATCAATATGCAGATATTCTGACAATTAACCAAATTAATTATTGCTTTTTGCAAATTTTAAATATTTTATTAAGAATAACTTCTTCATGCGTTTGCCCTTCAAGAACTATTTACAAAAACAAAAATGAACAAAACAAATAAAATAAAACAGTTAATTCTAAATCAATTACATGAAATAATTGATCAAAAAATTGAAACCTCAAAAAAAGCCATTAAATCAGCAAAAGAAGCCAGGGATAATGACACAAAAAGCAGTGCCGGCGATAAATATGAAACAGGAAGGGCTATGATGCAAATTGAATTAGAAAAAAGTGAAAAACAATTAAACAATTCTCTAAACCTGAAACAAGATCTTTCCCTGATAGACATTCAAAAAGAGTATAAACGTATTGAATTTGGCAGCTTAGTTATCACCAATCAGGGGAATTATTTTATTTCCATTGGAATAGGAAAAATAGAAGTAAATAATGAAAACTATTACGCAATATCCTTAGCCTCACCAATTGGAAAACTATTATATAATAAAAAAATTAATGATAAATTTCAATTTCAAGAACGGGAATTTATAATTCGAAACATTGAATGAAGCAAAAAAATCAATTGAATTACAACAACAAATCTAAACAATCTCCAATAGTCCCAATTCTTCCGATTTTTCAAAGCTTACAATTTCATCAAAATATTCAAAAAGAATTTTAGCAATTGAATTTGTCAGTTGATTTCCTGTTCTTAGCAATATCACTTTGGGGGGGAAATGATACAAGTTCAATAAATGCTCAAAGTCTTCATCATTTGTTACTATCAAATAGTTGTTCTTTTTTGCCCATTCCCAAATTGCAATATCTTGTGCAGGAATAGGTAAACCTGTCCTTGTTACATGTATGCTTTCCGGATATATCTTATGAAGTTTTTTAACTAAACGATATGATAGATTAGCATCAAGCAGCAGTTTTATCATTGATAATGGTTTTAATGGCCTGCTCACGATTAGCCGCAAACATTAATGCTGCAGAAATATGTTCTTCTTTTATTTCGGGAAAATCATCTATTATCGCCTCATAAGTCATTCCTGAAGCTAACCACCCCAATATATCAGCCACACTAATACGTGTATTCTTGATACAAGGTTTCCCAAAACGAACATTTGGATTAATAGTAATATATTCTCTATAATTTATCATAAAATCAATACTTGACAGAAACAAATTTACAATAATTCGACCAATTTATCAAAGTAAAACCTTTAAAAACAGTGAAATTTAAGGATTTCATTTTCATTCTCTCATACTTTTCACAAATTCCTGAATATTCTTTGACAAATCACCTTTTTCTGAAATTGCTTTAATAAATGCCGTTCCAATTATTGCTCCGTTTGCATATTTACAGGCATTCTGAAAGCTTTGCTTATCAGAGATTCCAAAACCAATTATTTTAGGACTTTTCAAATTTGCTTTAGTAATTTTATCAGAAAACTTACTTAAAACACTCGTATCCAAACCTTTTGTTCCTGTTGTTGCAGCAGAAGAAACCATATAAATAAAGCTATCAGTGGCTTCATCAATTGTTTTTAACCTTACTGGTGATGTTTGAGGTGTAATAAGTAAAATATTTGATAAATCATTTTGTTCAAAAATTCCCCTGTACTCTTTTTGGTAGATATCAAGTGGCAAATCCGGAATAATTGTCCCGTCAATTCCAATTTCATTAGCTTTTTTGCAAAATTTTTCCACCCCGTATTGCATAACAGGATTTAAATAGCCCATTAAAACTAACGGAATTTTTACTTTTTGCCTGATATTTTTTAATTGCTCAAAAATAAGTTCTAAAGAAATTCCATTTTTTAATGCCTTTTCACTACTTTTTTGAATTACCGGACCATCTGCCAACGGATCTGAAAAAGGAATACCTATTTCAATTAGATCAACTCCCGCTTTTTCTAATTCAATAATTATTTTTTCTGTATCATTTAATTTGGGATAACCCGCGGTAAAATAAACAGAAAGGATGCTCTGTTTTTTATTTTCTAATAATTTATTTATTCTGTTCATTTTCAAATTTTAAAGCCGCTAATGCGCGGATAAATATTAAGCAATGATATTTCGGTGCCGGGTCAAAATTGTTAAAAATTGCCCAAAAGCTGTAACTGACGGGTTAACCCGTCAGTTTATCAACAAATTTGGCACAGCACCTGATATTTCTATAATTCTCTTATATAAGTAGCAAGGTCTTTATCACCCCTACCTGAAAGGTTAATTACTACGACATCATCTTTTTTAAACTTTTTTTTATCTAAAACTGCTACTGCGTGAGCCGATTCCAATGCCGGTATGATTCCTTCAACTTTTGTTAGCATAAAACCGGCTTCCAGGGCTTGTTTATCAGTAATGCTCAAATATTCAACTCTTTTTTCATCATTCAAATAAGAGTGAATTGGCCCAATACCGGGATAGTCTAGTCCGGCAGAAATAGAGTAAGGCTCTATGATTTGTCCGTCATCAGTTTGCATCAGGTATGTACGGCTACCATGAATAATACCAGGGCTACCCACTTTTAAAGATGCAGCAGTTTCGTCTGTATCAACACCCATACCGGCTGCTTCCGTTGCAATTAGTTTTACATCTACTTCATCTAAAAAATGATAAAATGCCCCCATGGCATTACTTCCGCCACCTACGCAGGCAATTACATAATTTGGGTTTTCACTACCTGTTTGCTCTTTTAGTTGCAATTTTATTTCTTCACTTATTATGGACTGAAACCTTGCCACCATATCAGGATAAGGGTGAGGACCAACTACTGAACCGATTATATAAAATGTATCTTCGGGGTTATTTATCCAGTCACGGATTGCTTCATTAGTTGCGTCTTTTAAGGTTCTACTTCCACTCTTTGCTGCCCTGACTTCTGCACCTAACATTTTCATCCTAGAAACATTGGGTGCCTGCCTTTCAATATCAACTTCCCCCATATAAACCACACACTGCATATTCATTAAAGCGCAAACGGTAGCGGTTGCCACACCATGTTGACCCGCACCTGTTTCAGCAATTATTCTTGACTTGCCCAATTGTTTTGCCAATAATATTTGCCCGATGGTATTATTAATTTTATGTGAACCGGTATGGTTTAAATCTTCCCTTTTTAAGTAAATATTGGTTTGGTACTTTTCCGATAATCTTTTTGCATAATATAAAGGGTTTGGTCTCCCTACATAATTTGCTAATAATTCCTTAAACTCTTTTTGAAAATCATCAGTTTCAATGATTTCCAAATAACGATTTTTTAGTTCTTCAACATTAGGATACAGCATCTCGGGTATAAACGCACCGCCGTATTCACCATAAAAACCTTGTTCGTTTACTTTGTATTTGTTCATATTTATTATCTTTTTCTCGCCAAGGCGCAAAGACGCCAAGAATTTATTTTCAATCGATATTTCTTAAAGCTTTCATAAATGTCATAATCTTATTAATATCTTTTTCAGCCGGTCTAATTTCAAATTTGCTGTTTATGTCAATTGCATAAATATTAAGTTCCTTTAGTTTTTTTATTTCTTCAACATCGTCTAAATCAATTCCACCACTCAAAAAAAAGGGTTTCTCATTATTATATTTTTCAAGTAACTGCCAATCAAATTTGTTACCACTACCGCCATATTGTTTTGTTTTTGTATCGAATAAAAAGTAGTCGCAAACGGACTCATAATCAGAGAGTATATCAAAATAGAAATCCTCATCCATTTGAAAAGCCTTGGTAATTTTAATTCCTGAATTTTTCAATTCCATGCAAAATTCAGGGCTTTCATTTCCGTGAAGTTGTACCAAATCAAGCTTATACTTTTTCACTTTTTCTGTTACATCATTAATTGAAGAGTTTACAAAAACACCTGTTTTTTTTATTGATTCAGGTATACTTAAACAACTAATATCTAAATCATTATCTACAAAACGTTTTGATTTATCATAAAAAATAAAACCAATAAAATCAGGTTGTAATTTAACCAGTTGCCTGATATTATCAGGATATTTCATTCCGCAAACTTTTAGTTTTAACATTAGCTTTAATTTAAAATTACATAGGGGCTAATCCCAAAATTTAAATAATCAATATTCAACATTCAATTAAATAATATGATATTACTACGAATTTTGTGGGTAACGAATTTAAAAATATATTGGTTATTTGTTTATACGTTTATTTGTTTATGTCCCCATATGCTTATACAGCTTAATATTTCAGGTTATAAACAAATCAACAAATAACCATGGTAAATTTATCGTAGAAGTTATATTTTTCATAAACACCCACTAAAATGGTAGTAGAACCAATAATATAACAATGAGGTTCTTTTTATGCTTTCTGGACAGCCCATATAAACTTTTCACATGCCCTGGCCGGATCCTTTGTTTTCATAAAATTCTCACCAATTAAAAAGCCCTGGTAGCCATATTTTTTTAATTCAATAATAGATTTCGGGTCACTAATCCCACTTTCTGAAACTTTAATATATTCACTGGGAATTAATTCCGATAATTTAATTGATGTATCAATATCTACCGAGAAATCTTTAAGGTTACGGTTATTTACACCCACCAAATCAATATTTTCACTTAAAACCTCTAATTCTTTCTTATTATGAACTTCAAGCAAAACTTCTAAATTTAAACTATGAGCAAATTCAGCTAAGAGTTTTACCTTTTTTTTATCTAAAATAGATGCAATCAACAAAATAGCATCAGCGCCTATTGATTTTGCCCCGATAATTTGATACTCATCTATAATAAAATCCTTACGTAAAATAGGACAGTTATTATGTTTTCTTGCCTCTGCTAAGTCATTATAACTACCGCCAAAAAACTCACTATCAGTTAGTACTGACAATGCAGAAACCCCTGCCTGCACATAGCCGGTTGTAACTTGTTTTACATTTGCATTTCCGTTTATTAGCCCTTTTGATGGTGATTTTCGCTTAAATTCTGCAATAATACCAGATTTATCCTCTCGTATAATTTGTTCTTTTAAAGAAATAGTTTCCGAATCAAAAAAAACACTTTGCTCTAATAATTCAATTGGATATTGTGATTTTCGCTTTTCAATTTCCTTGTGTTTATGTTCTACTATTTTATCTAAAATATTCATATTACCAAATTGTTAAATTGTTAAATTGCTATATTGTTAATTTGGATTCAGCCATTTAATAATATAACCATTTAACCATGATTTGTTTTTATATTTCAATAAGCTTTTTCAAAACAAGGTACGCTTTTCCACTATTAATTGATTCTTTTGCTTCTTCAAGGCTATCTTCAATAGACTTTTTATTCATCATCTGAATTGCCAGTGCCGCATTTGCTAAAACCACATCTGTTTGTGACTGTGTAGCTTTTCCTTCAAGGACATTAATAAATATTTTTGCGGCATTTTCAATAGTTCCTCCACTTGCAATTTGCTCCGGTTTAATTTTCTGAAAACCAAAATATTCGGGCGATAAAATCTCATCAGCCTTTTGTGTAATTCGCTTAAAGTTATCGGTTAAGGAAACCTCATCATATGTATCCAAACTATGAATAATAGCAAAATTTTTATCTGATTTTTGATATAAATAAGCATATAAGCGTGCAACTTCTAAACTGTAAACACCAACCATTTGGTTTTGAGGAAAACTTGGATTTACCATAGGCCCCAAAATATTAAAAAAGGTTTTGGCTTTTAATTCCCTACGCACAGGCCCTACATTTTTCATTGCCGGATGAAATAATGGGGCATGCAGAAAGCAAATTCCTGCTTTATCTATTGATTTCTTAATTTTTGACTGCTCATTTGTAAATTTATAACCCAAATACTCTAAAATATTTGAAGAACCAACACCCGATGACACACCATAGTTACCGTGTTTAGACACCTTATATCCAGCACCTGCCACAACAAAAGAAGTTAAAGTTGAAATGTTAAAGGTATCTTTGCCATCGCCACCTGTGCCGCATAAATCAATAGTATTAAAATCTGACAAATCAACTTTTATGCACAAATCGAGCAAAGCATCTCTAAAACCGGCCAATTCATCTATGGTAATACTACGCATTAAGTACACGGTTAAAAATGCTGCAATCTGACTCTCATTATATTTACCCTGAGCAATATTTATTAATATTTCTTTTGCTCTACCGTAGCTTAATGCCTTATGTTCAAAAAGTTCGTTAAGTATTTCTTTCATCCACTATATTGTTAAATTGTTATATGGCTAAATTGTTATAAGAAACCATTTTGCTAATCATTGGTTATCTGCCAATTAAACTATAGCTAAATTACTAATTACCAGTTACAAATTACTAATATAAAAGCCAGTTTTTTATCATTTGCTCACCTAAAGGAGTTAAAACAGATTCCGGATGAAATTGTACGCCCCGTAAATCATATTCTTTATGAAACATCGACATTATTTGACTATCACTATCAAAAGCCGAAACTTTAAAACATTCTGGTAAAGTACGATTATCAACAATCCATGAATGATACCTACCGGCATCAAATTCTTTGGGAATATCTTTGTAGATAACCTTATC
>JBDLJL010000228.1:0-7029 GCA_039714415.1 Bacteroidota bacterium | reverse complement strand
TTCACCCTGAGCGTGGTTACTGAGTAAAGTCGAAGTAAAGTCGAAGGGCTAGTTACTTGTAACTTAATGTTAAATATGGAATATTAACCCGCATTATTCATGTTTTTTTAACCATGAATATTATAAGGGTTAATCCCGACTTAGATAAACTCAGTTTTTGGGAGACCAAAACATAGTGAACCTTAGTCGCTATCTGTGATAGCAATAATTATATAAATTATTGGGGTTGAGCATTATCGTTATTTTGAACCAGAGCCTCAATTAATTAGGTAGAATTATATGACAAAAGTTAAAAAATTTGGTGCGTTCGCTGGTGTTTTTACACCTTCAATATTGACTATTCTTGGTGTAATAATGTATCTGAGATTAGGATGGGTTGTTGGTGAAGGTGGATTATTAGTTACTCTGGCAATTATTATTATCTCACATATAATTTCCGTTTCAACAGGATTAAGTATTTCTTCCATTGCTACTGATAAAAAAATCAAAACGGGTGGCATTTATTATATATTGTCAAGAAGCCTGGGCATGGCCATGGGTGGTGCCATTGGAATTGCACTTTTTATAGCTACGGCACTAAGCATCTCGCTTTACATCGTTGGTTTTACAGAGAATTTTCTGGGTATAGAGCCTATTGCTAATTTTTTTGGAATGTCAGGCAACACTAATGATATTCGTATTATTGGCACTTTTGTAATTATTACATTAATTATTCTTGCTCTGAGAAGTACTTCTTTGGTTATTAAAACTCAATATTTTATCCTTGCAGCCATATTTTTATCATTAATTTCCATTGCTATTGGTTTTTTTATATACGTACCTTCTGAAACAGAGGGATTATTATTAAGTCCATCCTCAAACAATGTTTCTTTTGAATTCCTTTTTGCTATATTCTTTCCTGCTGTTACTGGGTTTACAGCTGGTGTCGCAATGTCTGGTGATTTAAAAAATCCAGGAAAAGATATCCCTTCTGGCACACTTGCCGCAATAATCGTTGGTTTTTTTGTATATGTTTTATTAGCTTTTGGAATAGCTTTATTCATTGACCGTGACTTATTAATTAATAATAGTAATTTCTTAATGACGATTGCGTGGTTTTCACCTCTGGTAATTATTGGCGTTTGGGGTGCTACACTTTCATCAGCCTTAGGTGGAATATTAGGTGGTCCCAGAATTTTACAAGCTATTGCTCACGATAAAATAATGCCAGCATTTTTTGAGAAAGGTCATGGGGTGAATAATGAACCAAGGAATGCCCTGTTACTTATTTTTATTATTGCTGAAATTGGTATCCTGGTGGGCGATTTAAATATAATTGCAAGGGTCGTTTCCATGTTTTATCTTGCATCATATGGATTTATAAACCTTGCATATGTACTGGAAAGTTTTGCCAGCACTGATTTTCGCCCCAGTTTTAGAATCTCTAAATGGTTTGGGATTATTGGCTTTATAGCCAGTTTTGCAGTGATGTTTAAGATAGACGCTGCTGCTATGACAATGGCTCTTATTATAATGGTAGGAATTTACTTGTTTCTGAAAAGAAAGGAACTAAAATCTGATTTTGGGGATGTTTGGATTAGTGTTTGGAACTCTGTAGCCAGGTCAGCACTACATAAAATGGACAAAAATAAAATTGAGGACCGAAACTGGCAACCAAATATTCTATTGTTTAGTGGTAGTACTTCTAAAAGGCCTTATTTGGTCAATTTTGGGAAAAATCTCGTTGGTAAATTTGGTGTACTTTCAAATTTTGATTTAATCGAAAATAAAACGTCAAAACAAATCTTTTCAAGGCATGATCAGTCGCTAACAAATGGCGATAATGAACCCGGAATTTTTTATCGTCGCCAAACCTGCAGGGATATCTATCAAGGCATTGAAATAATTGCCAGTACTTATGGGTTTTCGGGAATGGAACCCAATACTGTATTGATGGGATGGGCAAAACAAAGTGCAAATCCGGAAAAGTTTGTAAATCTTATAAAAAGTCTTTATGAACTTGATTTGAATGTGCTATTAATGGATTATGACAAAGAGCGGGGATTTGGCAAAAAAGCAAGTATTGATATTTGGTGGCGTGGTGAAGGATTAAATAATAACCTGGCATTATTTTTAACCAAATTTTTAATGGCTTCCCCAGAATGGGAAAATGCTTCTTTAAGGTTAATTAGCATCAGTGATTTTGACCAACAAGGGGAGCAATTGCACAAAAAAGCTAGTTATGTACTTGATGCCTTGAGAATAGAGGCTAAAATTACCATCATCAATAATCAATATAATAAGCGTAATGTTTTTGACATAATCAGGGAAGAGTCTGTAAATACCGATTTAATCTACATGGGCTTGCCGAATATCGAAAAAGGAAACGAACAAAAATTTGTTGAAGCTACTAACCGACTTTTGGAACTTACGGGAACTGTTGTTCTGGTTAAAGCATCGTCTTTTTTCCAAAAAATGATATTTATTCCAAACCATTTATTAAAAATACCAAAATTAGATATTGCATCAAATGTACCGGTTGTTGAAAAAAGTTTTGAAAGTATTAGCGTTGCACATAACTTAAAACATGAAACAAGTGAAGAGCTAAAGAATCTGTTCTTTGATTTAAAAAACCTTGCAGAATTTTTTACAACAAATTATATTGATCCGGCAACGGTGAGCTATACAGCTGTTCAAAAAGAAGGCCTTGATAAAATAAAGAGCCTGTTTAGAGAAAATCAAAAGAAAAATAAAGGTGAGTTTTTTGAAAAACAGATTTTTTTACAACTATTAAATCAACTTAATGATTATGCCGATCATACAATCGACTCATTATATAACATTGCCGAAACCAATAAAGAAGCACAGGAAAAGGCAATAAGTAAATATCAAGCTGAAATTTTGAAAGTAGTTAGCCGGGCAAAAAAATCATTTCAAGTACAATATGAACGAGATGATATTAATTCAATTTCAGCCAACACCCGTTCTGAAAAAATGGTAAAAAGAAAGCTTGAAGTTAAGAAAAACTTTAGCAGAAAAGCCAAATTAAAAATTAATCACAAAAAGATATTGGCAAATCAGTTAGAATTTTTGTCAAACATTAATCTTTATGGTTATTTCGCAGCCTGGTTTTCCTTATATTTTGAATCACTGGCAAGTATGAAAGACTTGTTTGGCTGGTTTCGCTTTTCACTTCCAGTGTTATCAAAAGTTATAGATACTGAAAATGATAAGGTGTTTGGTTTTACAAAAGAACAGCAAAATGATTTGAATGTTAAGATAACCGATAATTTGAATGTTAACAACTCGTTATCTACCTACCCCACAGACCATATCCCGGATATTTCATCTCAGGTGATTAATGATTTAGCAGCATTATATGCCAAACCGGATGTAAACGTAATAAGCGGAATGGGATCAAAGCAAAAACAAGAAGTGGATGTTTTTCGTAACAGGGTTTCCCTATTGACTGAATTTTGGCAAAAAGGATATATTTATTTTCTAAACGAGCTTAAACTAGAGAATGCATTAACAAAAGTTACTATTCATTTGTATGATGTTGTTTTTCAATTAATAAAGGAGATACATCAGCTTATTGAAATCAGTCTTTACGATAATATAAAAAAACTTTTACTTAATGTAGATTTGGCAATTGAGTGTATTGATAATCAGCAAAATACTGAAGATCTGAATATGCTTGAATTGCAAATTTCAGATGCAGAGAGTATTCGTATGTTATTTAATGAGATTAAGGAACAATGCATATTGAATCTAAAAACACTACATCGTTTTATTCCAGAGAAGTCAGAGATTAGTGAAAATTTTTCGATATCCGGGCTGTTTTCAAAAGAACAAATTTTTACCACTCGACGGATATTATCTAAAAGGTTAGTTGAGGAATTGATTGCTAATGATATAATTGCGGAAATTTATTCACTTTTTGATATCCTGACAAAAAAGGTTATCGAAATTGATAATGAAATAATTAATCACAATCGATTAATAAATTATAGCGTTGATGACCAAAGCGGCATGCAGGTAGTTTTTTCTGAGAAAATATCTGATATGCAAACATTCCTTAGAACAAAGAAAGTGGATGTTGAAGAATTAAAACAGGAATCAGACAGCTTAAGCTTACTGATGTTTAACAGGTTAGAAAAAAACTATCTTCAACTTAACAGCAAATTACAATTATTTAATTTCAAAAAAGAAGCGGATAACTGGAATCAATTTCTACCAAAAACACAAACTATCAGGGGTATTTCTAATCTGACTAATTATTACAGCAATTTTAAAAATTACCTTGATAAACAGATTGAACAATTTTGGCATAAGCAAAGTGATGCAATTTTATTGGCAGATTCTTTAAATAAGGATAGAGAAGAGTTTATTGCACCAATAAGTAGATTAATAAAACTCACAGGAGAGTTGTCGGTCAAACCAGGTATTAAACAAAGCCTTCCATTTTACTACAAGCATCTGTTTTTAAACAAAGAGTTTTTTAATTCGGATTTTTGGTTTGGAAGAGAGAATGAACTAAAAAAAGCTGAAAATGCATGGAATAACTTTCAATTAGGAGTTCCCGGAGCTCTAATCGTATTAGGTGAGCGAAATTCCGGAAAATCTTTTTTTATCCACAAAGTTGTTTCCAGCCTAATGAAAGAAGAAAAAATTGTATTTGTTAAAGTACATTCTGAGGGACGGCTAAATCTGAAAAGTTTTAATGCAGCATTGCGCAAAGCAACTGGGATAAGTGCTGATACAGATACGATTTTTAAGAATCTGGATGAAAAAACAGTGATGGTTATTGATGATCTTGAATTGTGGTGGCAAAAATCACAAAATGGAGAGTTAGTAATTAGCAAATTACATGAGTTAATTAACAAATTTGGGCATAAAATATTTTTTATTTTATCACAAAATATTCATAGTTATAAAATTATAAATCAGATAACTCCTTTATCATCTTCGATGATTGATATCATTAACTTAAAACCTTTTAGTTCTGAATTATTACAAAAAGTAATTCTTTTCAGGCATAATTCTGCCGGAATTAAGTTAATAATTAATAAAATAGATAAAAAGTTTAGTGGTGAAGAGCAGGAAAATTTAAAGTCAAAAAATTACGCAAGGATTTTTCACAAATATTTTACAATTTCAAATGGAAATGTGGGAATGGCTTTAAGTTATTGGATATCAAATATTGTTAATTACGATGGTGAACAAATGATTATTAACTTGCCAAAAAGAGTGGATAATAATGTGCTGAATTTATTAACAACAGATCAACTTATTATACTAAGCCAGTTTGTATGGCACAAAATGATAACAAAAAAACAGTTAACTGAAATTTTGTTAGATAAGGATTCTGAATTTAATACAGATTTGAATTTTTTGATGCGATGTGGGATTATTAGTCAGTCAAAAGGTAATATACTGGAAATTAATATCTTTGTATATCCACAAATTGTTGAAAAATTGGAAGAAGAAGGGTATTTATGATTGAATAATGATTAATGATAATTGTGAAAACGTGAGGATATGGAGATGTTGCTGTATGGCAGATACATGGCATGCCCTTGCATTAACAATATAACAATTTAGTAATTTAGCAATTTAGCAATATAACAACTTAACAATTAATATGTTTGCATTTATTTACTCCATAACTGGCTTTATACTTTTTTCAATAGCTATATTCTTGTTTTTTCGGTTAATCAGATTTGTTGCCGATAAATTTATTAAAAGAACTTCATTTAAGATGTGGTTGAAAAGAGTTCTGTTTGCAATGGAATTGATCGTATGGATTATTTTGGTTTATCAATTAGCGGAAAAATCATTAAATAAACAGCCCGTTTTATCTATAGTAATGACTTTATTACTTCTTTTTATTATTTCATGGACCTTTTGGTACGTTTTAAGGGATTATCTTGCAGGTATATATATACGAATATCAGGCAGGTTTAAATTGAATGAAACCATTGCTTTTGATGATCCACAGGGAGTTGGTCAAGTTATAAAAGGAGAAATTATCAGGTTAGCGGATCAAAACATAGTTTTGGAAACGCAAAACCATACGATAATTGAACTTCCATACAATAAAATTTTCAATAGAAAAATGGAAAGGCATGTACAGTCAGTTGATGAAGAACTTAGCCTGCTAATTGAAATAAAAAGCATAAAGGACCGGGAGGTTTTTACGCAGGAAGTTAAAAAACGGATTCTTGAGCTACCCTGGATAAATCATAAACAAGAACCTAAACTAATTATCCAAAAACAGCAAGATTCAAAAACCTACCTGGAGATTAAAGTAATATTAGTAGACAAAAAGTACCGAAACCGTGTGGAAGAAGTATTGATTGAGAGTTTTGGAAAGTAAACTTTAATGATTATTGAGTAATTGATATGTTTTTGGGTTGTTTAACAAGAATATAAATTATAGGACAATAGTCAGCAAATTGTGTATATGCAGTTATTAGTATAAGAACTACAGGTGTTTGAATCGTTCTGTCCATCTATTCCAAAGAAAATATAAATAGACTTTATATCCGGATTGAATGGCTGCTTGCATTATTTCAAGCTTTGATGAATGTGAAAAAACTGTTTCAAATGAAAACTTCTTTTTTTCTTTTAATAGCTTTTTTCTCAAGAAATCTGCAATAATCTGTGCTAGTCGTTCATCTGCTTTTTTGTTAAGTAAAAATAGCTGATTTTCTTTTATCTGATAGCTTTCCTTAAAGTCAATTAGAGTAAAATTTTTATTCAATAAGCCAGATTTGGATAAAATATTTATAAACTCAGTTTCATTGAATTTTATTTTGTATCGTCTTAAAGACATCTTACCATTTCTCAAGTTGTGGGCAGGGCAATTGGGTTTAAAAATACTGAATATTCAACACTTTCAGTGTTGTGTCAGCTATTATTATCATACCACGGGTACACACACGCGGCTATTTATATTAAATCCTTTCAGGATTTTTAAATATTTTAACTGTAATAATAACCACGAAGTGGTTAAATTTGAATAACCATGGGTAAAACCCATGGTAC
>JBDLJL010000227.1:0-7056 GCA_039714415.1 Bacteroidota bacterium | reverse complement strand
GATTAACTCTAGTAGTGCGATTCCTAAATAACGCACTCCTAGTTGTGCATCCATAAAGTCAATTATTCTGTTGGGGTAATAGGATCACAAAAATACAAAAATTAAAGTACTATGCAATACATAGAACATGTCCTCTTGTGTTACTAAACATATAACTGTTCCTAACCCGATTAAGTAAAACTAAGGGTTTCAAGAAAATTGAACCCCAAATTTTTCTAAATCGGGCTTAACCTACATTGCCCATAAATATTTAAAAAGATAATATTTATGAATAGTGCAGGCTAATATCCAACCCTGTAATTGCTTGTACTATCTGTTTGCAGATACAACTTACTCACCACCATGCCAAACAAATTAGATTTGTTAAATAATTTGGCATCTAAGGTTTTTACATCATTATTATAAAGACTTGCTCTTGATTGGTAAAGGGTTAATTCTATATTTTCAATTTTAGAATTGTTGAAATTTATATTTGAATTATCTGTAGCCTTTATCCTTAAATTTTTAACCCCTTTTTCACTAAACGATCCATACATTTCACCATTATTAATCTCAATCATTAAACTATCTGCTGCAAAGTGGTTGAAATCAATCCTGTTTTTTGATTTTCCAATAATTGTATTTACGGAATTGCAATTTATCTTCAGCCTACTGTACTTATAATTTAAGGCCTGAATATAAAGCGTATCATTTTCTACAATGTAAACAGGAAAATGAAATGAGGAATCATTTTCAAACAAACTTGCTCCAATTTTAAAAACTGAATCCGGAACAAGATAGAATCCAGCACCCTCTTCAGCGACAATAACCGAGAAATTATTAAGCTTTTCTTCAACTTTTGTAAACTCAAGATGTTTTTCTTTATGCAATTTTGAAAAAATATAAAGGCTTAGTAGTCCCCCAAAAATGAAAATTAAAAAAGCAATTAATATATATTTACTTGTCTTCATAATTGTTATTATTAATTTCTGATAATAGTTGGTTCAAATCTTTACTGTTTAATTTTAAGAGTTTTACCTTTTTAATAAATGCAGGAAGTTCATTTTCAAAGAATTCATTTTTCGCTTTTTTATTTATCAGTTTAACTGCATCATCTGCAACAAAAAAACCAATCCCCCTTTTGTTTTGTATTATGCCTTCCTCTTGCAAAAAAGTATATGTCCTCATAACCGTATTCCTGTTAACTTCTAATTCTGCGGCAAGCTCACGTACAGAAACAATGCGTTCACCCGGTTTCATATTTTCTTCTAATATTTTATTGCAAAGGTTATCCGCTATTTGCAGAAATATTCCTTTTGATGATTTAAATTCCATTTCACACCTCTTTTTCTTTTAGTTTATAAAACGCAAACGGTAATAAAAATAAGGAAGATAATACGCCTACTACATAGAAATAAAACTGCGTATTATATAAATCCCAAAATATTTTGTAGGTATTCATTTCAAGCTCAAACCCTTGTACTCTACTAGGGTAAAAAATATGAGAAAGTACTACTGCAAAAACTATCGTCACAAAAACAAGTAAGCCAAAAGCAATAAGCGTTTTAAACATTTTATAACGGTTAAAATAAACCGAGCCTGCAAATGCAAAGGAAACAATTGAAAAAACCGATAATAAAATAACAGGGATTAACTCACCATTATCTTTGACATTTTTAAAAATGTAATTTATCATATCGGTATAATTAAATAATTCGGCATTTAATGCCCTTTCTACTTCAAATATGGTTAATATTGACTTGGCAAGATGGGCATCAATCCAAAAAATAATTATCAGAAATGGAAACAAAATAACTATCCTGACAATAAACTGAACCATAAATTTTTCAAAGTGCGATGCCGGTTGCAGTAGAAAAGAACTCATGCCAGTTTGTGTTTTAGTTAAAGGAAATGCAGTAGTTACCCCTACAACTCCCGCAATTAACATAAAGAAGATGAAAATCGGGAGATAATGATTAAAGTTAAAACTTCTATTCACTAAAATTCCAAACATAAGGACAAAGAGTAAGGCTATTGCTATTCCGGCGATATAATAACCATAAGTTTTATAATTTAGCAAAATATCTTGCCTGAATAGGCGAAAAAAACGTTTAAAGTTAAAATATCGGTTAAGCTCCATGATCGGTAAAGTTTAATTGTGCTTTATTAATAATTGCATTAAATAATAATTCTATATCAATTTCAGTTTCTTCCTCATTATTGGCTTTAGTAATAGTACGGTAACCTCCCAGGCATTTTTCATGATAAATCAGGTCTTTTGTACTTTCTATAGATGATAATGTTTTGAATTGATATTTTTCCGTGATTTTGTCGGTATCATGTTGGAAAATCAGTTTACCTTCATCCAAAAGCACAATTTGGTCAATAACATTCTCAACATCTTTTACCTGATGGGTAGAAATTATAACAAGTTGCTCGTCAGTGACCGAACTTACTAACACTTTGCGAAACAAGCTTTTTGACGGAATATCCAGTCCGTTAGTTGGTTCATCAAGCAAAAGCAATTTACAATTGGTGCTAAGGGCAAAAGCAATAAGGAATTTTTTACGCTGCCCATGCGATATTTTATTCAGTTGCTTGTTACCCACCAACTCAAATTCACTCATAATATTATTAAATTTTTCATGGTCGAAATTTGGGTATAATGAAGCCGAAGAACGGATAAAAACATTAATACTTACCGGGGGGAAACTAAATTCTTCAGGTACAAAATAGATATTGGCAAGATAATTTGGATGACGCTTTGCAGGAATACAATTGTCTACTTTTAAATCTCCTTTTTGAGGATTAAGTAAACCGGCAATAATTTTTAATAAAGTCGATTTTCCTGCCCCATTCTTTCCAAGCAAACCGGTAATGCTTCCATTTTTAAGATTAATATTTAAATCCGAGAACAGGTTTTCCTGCTTTCGATATTTAAATGTAAGTTCATTTGTTGAAATCATGACATATTAGATTAGTGTCCTATTACATTATGCCACAAAGATTGTAAAAATATATTTAACGTCCAAACATATTTTCAAATTAATTGTTGGTCTTCTCATTTGTAACAAAAAGAATAAGCCAGTTACTACTGTTATTAAACTTGAATCCTATTCAACGCCAGATACCATTCAACCAATTCATTTTAGCTTTTTAGACAGAAATATTCATTGAGAAAGTAAGAACGAAAAAACAAAATAGAGAAGTCCCTAATGTTTTTTCGATACTGGGTTAATTCAGTTGATTAGATCAACTAATTCCACAACCGCCGGGTTAACCCGGCGGTTCATCAACGGATTTGACCCAACACCGTTTTTTCATAGCACTTTTTACTATAATCATGTAAAATAAAATTAACTCTATGTACATTATATTAGATTTTATTATAAATTTAAGCATTTTTAGCAAAATTGTACAACTATGGAATTTATAATATATCTAATTATCGGGCTAATCATTGGTTTCCTTTTTGGAAAGTTCTGGATAGAAAGCCAATTAAAATTAAATTACCAAAAACAATTACGTAAATTAGAAAACCAATGGAGCGAGGAAAAACTCAAATATGCACAGACCCAATCTGATTTAAATACAGAAAAGCAGCTCAATAAATTAGTAAATGATCAGTTAAAAGATACTTTTGAGGCTTTGGCTAGTAAAGTAAGCAGATCAAATAATCAGACCTTCATTGAATTGGCAAAAGAGACCATGAACGGATTAATAGTTAAAGCTGAAGAAGATTATACTCACAGAAGTGAATCAATTAACAAACTGATAAAACCACTGAAAGAAAGTCTGGTAAAACATGAGAAACTGGTCGTTGATTTTCAAAAGGGCAATAATGAGGCAATTGGTAGCTTAAAGTCTTATCTTGAAGAATTAGGTAAAAGTCAAAAAAGCCTGGAAAAAGAAACCGGTGCATTGGTTACTGCATTAAAAAGCCCGAAAGTACGTGGCAGATGGGGGGAAATTGGCTTAAAAAGAATTGTTGAATTTTCAGGCATGTCACATTATTGTGATTTTGAGGAACAGGTAAGTACAAATACAGAAGAAGGCCAGATGCGACCTGATATGATTGTAAATTTACCTGAAAACCGAAAAATCGTAGTTGACTCAAAAGTACCACTAAATGCTTATTTGAATGCGTTGGAGTCCGAAAATGATGTTGATAAGAAACGATTCTTAAAAGATCATGCAAAAGCGGTTTCCACACATATGAAAAGTTTATCGGCCAAAGCTTACTGGTCGCAATTTGATGATTCAATAGATTTTGTAGTATTATATATTGAAGTAGAATCAGCTTTTTCAGCAGCATTAAGTGAAAATCATCACTTGATTATTGAAGGATTAAAGAATCGGATTGTTTATGCCACACCTACAACCTTAATTAGTTTATTGCAAACAGTAGCTTTTAGCTGGAAACAACAAAAAGCAGGAGAAAATGCACATAAAATAATTCAAAGTAGCAGGGATTTACAAGAACGAATTGCTGCATTCAATGAATTTCTCAACAAAATAGGTCAGGGTTTAAATAGCCTGGTTAAAACCTATAATCAGTCAATTGGTTCATGGGAAGGTCGTGTATTACCCGGAGTTAAAAAAATGGAAGAATTAGGGGTCAAGTCTGAAAAGAAAAAGCTAAAAGAATTGACCCAAATTGACAGGAATATAAGGGAATTGAAACAGAGTTAAAAATTGTTAAATACTTAATATATAGAACTGAAAAGAGTAATTTTGCCGTTAAATAGTATAATTCTTGTATTTAAAGTCTACAAGTTTTATTTAAGAAGTTCAGCAAAATAACTAATACGTGAAGAAAAGATATATTTGGTTTTTAATTAGTCTTATGTCCGTTGCATTAATTGGTTTAATTGTCATGCAATTCATCTGGATAAAATCAGCAATTAAAGTTAAAGAGAAAAAGTTTGATTTTAAAGTTGAGAAGAGTTTATCAGAGATTGTGGATAAAATTGCGGAACATGAAACAGTACTTAACATTCAAAAAGAGACCATTTCTATAAATCAAAGTGGCGAAACCTACCAGTTTTCTGATCCTGACGAAAACAAATTATTTGATAGTGCCACACAAAAGCTTAACAAGCCACTTTTAACTATTATTTCACAGGACTCCTTGTTTTACCGTCTTAAAAATGAAACTGAAACTGCAGATGATACAAATCAGCAAAAAATGTTTACAAAAGAGGAATTAAGGACAACTCTTGCTGATAATATTGAGAATAAAACTGTTTTTGTAGAAAATATTGTCAATAAATTAATCCGAAAAGAAATTAATATTGAAGACCGAATTGACAAAAAAACACTAGAAAAAATTATCAATATTGTATTTACGAATAACAATATAGAACATAATTTTGAGTATGCTGTTGTAAAAGAAAATGATAATCATTATTTTAAATCAGAAAAATTTAACCTAAGCCAAAAACCAAATACCTATCAAAAAGCACTTTTTCCACATGATTTAATATCTAATAAAATAGTTTCAAATTCATATTTTCTTATTCTTTATTTTCATAAAGATAAATCCATTTTTAGGCTACTACCATCTATTGCAATAACCTCAGCTCTGTTAACATTAATCATCATTGGCGTTTTTATGCTCACTCTCTTTATTATTTTCAGACAAAAACAACTTTCTGAAATAAAAAATGATTTTATAAATAATATGACCCATGAGCTTAAAACACCAATATCAACAATATCATTGGCGTCACAAATGATTAAAGACAAAAGTATTCCAGTAGCAGTAAAGAATTTTGATCAGATTTCTTCAATTATAGAAAATGAAAGTAAGCGACTTGGCTTTCATGTTGAAAAAGTACTTCAAATGGCCATTATTGATAAAGGCGGCTTACAACTGAAACGAAAAAAACTTAATGTACATAGTTTACTCAAACATATTCTTATAAATACAAACCTGAAAATTAAAGACCAAAATGGCTTGTTAAGAAATGAGTTAAAAGCCACTGATTTTGAAATTCTCGCTGATGAACTTCATATTTCAAATGTATTTGCCAATTTACTGGATAATGCTATAAAATATAGTAAAAACATTCCTGAAATAGAAGTATATACAAAAAACCTAAACGGTCATATTATTATTTCGATTAAAGATAACGGAATTGGTATCAGGAAAGAAAACCAAAAAAAGATATTTGAAAAATTTTATCGTGTTCCTACCGGTAATTTACATGATGTTAAAGGATTTGGATTAGGCCTTAGTTATGTTAAAAAAATAATTGAAGAACATAAAGGGCATATTAACCTGACCAGCGAAACAGGGAAAGGGTCTAAGTTTGACGTTTATTTGCCGATTGCCAAGTAGTAAAAAAAACAATATGAAACTTGATTCTCAAATTGAAAATTACATCCTGCAAAATTTGGGGCAGGAATCCAAACTTCTTGAGGAAATTAATAGGGAAACACATGCAAAGGTATTAATGCCGAGGATGCTTTCAGGACATTTGCAGGGACGGATTTTGTCAATGATTAGCAAATTGATCCAGCCTAAGTTAATTTTAGAAATCGGTACTTATACAGGTTATTCTGCTTTGTGCCTTGCTGAGGGTTTAACAGATGAAGGTGAATTACATACCATTGAACTAAATGATGAGCTTGAATCTTTTATTTTGAAATATTTTCATAAATCAGAATATAAAAGCCAGCTACACCTCCATATTGGTGATGCTTTAGATGTTATCCCCGGGTTACCAAATAATATTGACCTGGTTTTTATTGATGCTGACAAAAGAGTTTACCTGGAATATTATCAACTTATTATTGATAAATTAAGACCTGGCGGAATTATTTTAGCAGACAATGTATTATGGGGTGGTAAAATTGTTGAGCCTGCCGCAGATAATGATGAATACACAAAAGGTATATTGGCATTTAATGATTTTGTAAAAAAAGATAAAAGGGTTGAAAATGTGATTCTTCCAATCAGGGATGGTATTATGATGTTGAGAAAACTTTAAGCAACCTAAAAAATCCAAATCTCTGCGTTACTCAAATTTTTCAAAATTACTCACTAATTCTTATAATATTTATAAGGTGTTC
>JBDLJL010000226.1:0-7137 GCA_039714415.1 Bacteroidota bacterium | reverse complement strand
GAAAGCTCTTGCTTTAAAAGATTCGAGTGAAAAATATTTTGGTGCTAATATTCAGGGTTTTAATACATACCAATATTTTAAAGGGAATAAAAAATTGCGCTCATGGATTTGTATTCCGCTTACTATGGGTGTTTTCGATAGAAAGGACGAAACCCTAAAGGCATTACTTTCTGATAAATTATGGAATAAAAACGGAATATTTACCGAAGCAGGCGACTCTACATTTTGGGACAGGGCAACCTTATACGCTTTCCGTGGTATATTTAACGCAGGTGAAACCGACCTGGCTATGGAATATTTTAAATATTATTCACAAAAAAGATTGTTGGGCGAGCATGTTCCTTATGCAGTTGAAGCTTATCCTGAAGGTAACCAAAGACATTTATCTGCTGAAAGTGGGCTGTATGCAAGGGTTGTGACAGAAGGGCTTTTTGGGATCGAGCCAACCGGTTTTAATACATTTAACTGTACACCTCGTTTACCTCAGGGGTGGGATTATATGAAACTGAAGAACATTAAAGCTTTTAACACTGAATTTGATATTGAAGTATCCCGCCGTGATGATAAAACGGAGGTTCTTATCAATAATAATGGTAAAAAACAATTTATTGATTGGGATGGTGAATCGAAAATTGAAGTGGTTTTAAAATAAAGTTCTCAATGTTGAATATTCAAACAAGGTTTTTTTGAATATAATTATAAAAAGTATAAAATACTTTTTATATTTGCCTTGAAAATATTTCAGTTATGCTGGATAAAAATTATGATATACAGTCCAAACAGTTAGTGGCAGTAGACTGTTCTGTTTTTGGTTATGAGGATGGAATATTAAAGTTGCTATTATTTCATAGGAATATTGAACCATGTAAAGGCATGTTTTCTTTAGTGGGTGGCTGGGTTAATGAAGATGAATCAGTTGAAAATGCAGCATTTAGGGTATTAAAAAAGCTAACCGGACTAACTAATATAGCAATGGAACAAGTAGGTGTTTTCTCGAAACCCGATAGAGATCCTGGTGGGCGTGTGATTACAGTTGGTTTTAATGCTTTAATCAATATCAAATCCCAGAATGAAGATTTAGTTAAGGAATTTGGTGCAGAATGGTTTGATGTGGCAGACTTGCCAAAACTAATATTTGATCATAATGAAATTTTAAACGAATCATTGGAAAAACTTCGGTTCAAGGCATCATATCATTTAGTGGGTTTGGACTTATTACCTGAAAAATTTACCATAACCCAACTCCGGCAATTGTATAATTCAATTTTTCAACGCGAATTTGACCCGGGTAATTTTCGCAAAAAAATATTATCTCTAAAAGTATTAAAACGACTTGACAAAAAAGATAGTTCTGAATCAAAAAAAGGTGCTTTTTATTACGAATTTATGGATAATGGTAACATTAGTATTAATGAGCGAATTGTAAAAACATAAGGTAAAATGTCAAAAAATAATTTCAATACCACAATAAATAATAAGGAGATAAGTCTTTTTACCCTAAAAAACAATAATGGTGTAAAAGTTGAAATAACCAATTTTGGTGGAAAAGTTGTTTCAATCCATGTGCCCGATAAGGATGGGAATATAGAAGATATTGTGCTTGGTTATGATAATATTGATGATTACATCTCAGGCAACCCATATTTTGGTGCAATTGTAGGTCGATATGCTAACCGAATAAGTAAAGGAAAGTTTACAATTGAAGAAAAAGAATACCAACTTGTACAGAATAATGGCGAAAACCATTTACATGGAGGGACTAAAGGTTTTAACGATATTGTTTGGGATGTGAAACAGACAGAAGTTGATGGTAATCAACTACTTGAACTCAGCTATTTAAGTAAGGATGGTGAAGAAAATTATCCTGGAAACTTAAATGTAAAAGTAATTTACACACTTACACAAAACAATGAGTTAAAAATAGCTTATTCAGCAAGTACAGATAAAACAACAATCGTTAATATAACCCACCATTCCTTTTTTAATTTGGCTGGCGAAGGTAAGGGGACTATTTTAGACCATAAGCTATTAATTAATGCGGATAAATTTACAGTAGTAAATAATCAATCTATCCCTACAGGTGAGATAAGAAATGTAGCGGACACACCAATGGATTTTAGAAAATTTACAGAAATTGGTGAAAGAATTAATGCTGATGATGAACAATTGAAATTTGGTAATGGTTACGATCATAACTGGGTTTTAAATCGGGATCTTAAAAAAATATCTTTTGTTGCTGCTGTACACGAACCTATTTCAGGGCGCTATATGGAAGTTTGGACAGACCAACCGGGTATGCAATTATACACTGGTAACTATTTGGACGGCTCGGATATTGGTAAAGGTGAAAAAGCATATCATCAACACTCAGCGTTCTGTCTAGAAACACAACATTTTCCAGATTCGCCAAATCATCCGGAATTTCTATCATGTATATTAAAACCCGGAGAAGAATATAAGCAAACATGTATTTATAATTTTTCAGTAAAATAAAGATATGAACATAGATTCGATAAAAAACAAATTCAAAGAACTTTTCAGTAATAACCCATTATTAGTCAGATCTCCCGGTCGCATTAACCTTATTGGTGAACATACGGATTACAATGACGGTTTTGTTTTTCCTGCAGCTATCGATAAAGAGGTACATTTTGCCGTAGCTATAAATGATATGTCGAAATTTAGGTTTTATGCTTTTGACCTTGATGAAAGTTTCGAGTTAGAAGTTGATCAACTGGATAAAACTAAAACTTCCTGGGCTAATTATTTGTTAGGTGTAGCTGCACAATATAAAAAGGCAGGGCATGTAATTAAAGGAGTTGATTGTGTTTTTGGTGGGGACATCCCAATGGGGGCAGGGCTTTCTTCTTCAGCAGCAATTGAAAATGGTTTTGCATTTGCCTTGAAAGAACTTTTTGGTTTCAAAGTAAGCAGAATGGATATGGTTAAAATGGCACAAAAGGCAGAACATGAATATGCGGGTGTAATGTGTGGGATTATGGATCAGTTTGCCAGCATGAACGGTAAAGAAAACAGTGCATTAAAACTTGATTGCCGTACACTTGATTTTGAGTATGCCAATATTGATATGGCAAGCTACGGTATTGTTCTTTGCGACACCAATGTGAAACATGAATTAGCCTCATCTGAATATAATACAAGGCGCAAAGAGTGTGAAACAGGTGTGGAAATCCTACAAAAGTACAATGAGAATATTGCAGCTTTACGTGACATAAGTATTGAGTTTCTAGAAAAACACAAAGCAGAATTTGATCCTGTTGTTTATAAGCGATGTGAATATGTTGTGAAAGAAAACAATCGGGTAGAAAAAGCATTTGCTGCAATACATAATAGTGATATAGAAGAACTGGGACGTCTAATGTACAAATCCCATGAAGGTTTACGTGATGAATATGAAGTAAGTTGCAGCGAATTGGATGTTATGTATACAATAGCACGTAAATCGGACTATGTAATAGGTTCCAGGATGATGGGTGGTGGATTTGGTGGCTGTACCATAAACCTGGTAAAAATTGAAAATATTGAGGACTTTTCTGAAACAATCAGGGTAGGCTACATGCAAACAACTGGTATTGAACCTGAAATCCATATTGTGAAAATAACAGGCGGAACAGGGATTTTGAATGTCTAATGTTTAATGAATAATTTACATTAATTAATACACTAATATACCAAATGAATACATTTAATTTAGAAGACCATCCACATAGGCGGTACAACCCTTTAACAGGGGCGTGGATACAAGTATCACCACACAGGGCAAAAAGACCATGGCAGGGACAAGAAGAAGATATTGCAACTGAAAAAAAAACTGAATATGATGAAAAATGCTACTTATGCCCTACAAATACACGTGCAGGAAGTGACACAAACCCAGATTACAAAGATACATATTCATTTGTTAATGATTTTAGCGCTTTGTTACCGGATATCCCCGACGGAAAAATAGAAGACGGGGGGTTGTTCCGTGCTGAAGCTGAAAAAGGGATATGCAAAGTTGTATGTTTTTCACCAAGGCATGACCTTACCATTGCTGACATGAAAATTGAAGCAATAGTTAAAGTGGTGGATTTATGGCAAAAAGAATATAAAGAACTGGGCAGCAAAGATTTTATTAACCATGTTCAGATTTTCGAGAACAAAGGAAGTGCCATGGGTGCTAGTAACCCACATCCACACGGGCAAATATGGGCTGAAAACACTGTGCCTGATGAACCGGCAAAAGAAAGCATAAAACAAAAAGAATATTTTGAGAAACACGGGAAAAGCCTTCTTGCAAATTACTTACAAGAAGAAATTAATAAAGCAGAGCGAATTGTTATAGAAAATGACGATTTTGCAGCACTTGTACCCTTCTGGGCAGTATGGCCTTATGAAACTATCATAATCAGCAAAAGGCATTTTGGTGATATTTCACAAATGACAGAAAAAGAAAAGCGTTCGTTTGCAGAAATTTACAAAGCACTGACAAGCAAATACGACAAATTATTTAATGTTTCTTTCCCTTATTCGGCTGGTATACACCAAAGCCCAACGGATGGAAATACGAATGAATGGTGGCATTTTCATATGCATTTTTACCCCCCGTTGTTACGTTCTGCAACAGTAAAGAAGTTTATGGTAGGTTATGAAATGTTAGGTAACCCACAAAGGGACATTACACCTGAAACAAGTGCAAGAATATTGAAAGAATTATAAATTGTTACGAGTTACAGATCACAAGTTGCAAGTTAAAGCACATGCAACCCTTTAACTCGAAACATGTAACACGTAACCTGCAACAAAACTCGATTTTGATTAAGGAAAATAAATTTTAAATAACCTAAACAATAATAATTTAACAATTAAAAAGATGACAACAGGATTTTCAACATTAGATTATGTAATATTTGCAGCCTACGCGGCTTTAATTATTGGCGTTGGTTTGTGGGTATCACGGAAAAAAGAAGGAAAAGAAAAAACGTCGAATGATTATTTTTTGGCCAGTAAATCACTTACCTGGTGGGCAGTTGGCGCCTCATTGATAGCGGCCAATATTTCAGCAGAACAATTTATTGGCATGTCCGGTTCGGGTTATGCAATAGGCCTTGGTATTGCAACATATGAATGGATGGCTGCAATAACTTTAATAATTGTAGGTAAGTTCTTTTTGCCAGTTTTTCTTAAGGCAGAAATATATACCATGCCCCAGTTTATTGTAAAACGTTATGACAACCGTGTAAGGACTATCCTTGCTGTTTTTTGGTTACTGGTATATGTTTTCGTAAACCTAACCTCGGTATTATATCTTGGCGCTTTGGCGATAAGGACAATAATGGGAGTTCCATTAATGTGGGGCATCGTGGGCCTTGCTTTATTTGCAGCAATATACTCGTTATATGGTGGTTTATCTGCTGTTGCATGGACAGATGTGATACAGGTTATTTTTCTTGTAGGCGGAGGGCTTATAACTACTTACCTTGCACTTGATGCCATACCTGCAACACAAGGGGTAATACAGGGGGCAAAATATCTTATACAGCAGGCACCCGATAAATTTGAAATGATTTTAGACAAAGATAACCAGTATTATATGGACTTACCCGGATTGGGTGTACTACTTGGAGGTATGTGGGTTGCAAATCTTTATTACTGGGGCTTTAACCAATATATTATTCAGCGTGCTTTAGCCGCAAAAAGCCAAAGGGAGGCACAAAAAGGTATAATTTTCGCCGGGTTTCTTAAAATATTAATACCATTGATTGTTGTAGTACCGGGAATTGCAGCATTTGTAATTACCAGTGATGGCACCATACTTTCGTCATTAGGTGAAAATGCAAGTCAGAATATACCAACAGCGGAGCAGGCCGATAATGCTTACCCATGGTTATTAGGATTATTACCTTACGGGTTAAAGGGTATTGCCTTTGCTGCACTTGCAGCGGCAATTGTTTCTTCACTGGCATCTATGTTGAACAGTACATCTACCATCTTCACCATGGATATATACAAACAATTAAAGAAAGATGCCAGTGAAACTAAACTGGTAAATATTGGCCGTGCTACAGCAGCAATAGCATTAATAATAGCCGTGTTGGTTGCGCCAACTTTGCAAA
Source organism: Bacteroidota bacterium (assembly GCA_039714415.1). Classification (GTDB taxonomy): domain Bacteria; phylum Bacteroidota; class Bacteroidia; order Bacteroidales; family NBLH01; genus NBLH01. Next base: position 1,021 of record JBDLJL010000226.1, on the reverse strand, counting down.
CCCTTGACCAGGCATTCCAGTACATACAGGAATATACAGGAATGGTTAGCCCGGGTGTATTGGCAATTTTCCTTTTTGGTTTGTTTTGGAAAAGGGCAACGGCAAATTCAGCACTTTGGGCAGCAATACTTACCATTCCGGTATCCATGTTTTTTAAGTTTGTATTCACAACAATGCCATGGATGGATCAGATGGGTTACAGTTTCTTAGTTGTAAGTGCTATCATTATTATTATAAGTATGTTAGAAAGCAAAGATGCTTACACTAAAGCAATACCAATAAGCAAAGATTTATTTAAGACTGACAATGTATTTAATGTGGGTGCGGTGGTAATTACTGCTATTATTGCAACACTTTATATAATATTTTGGTAAATAAAACTTGAAATAAAATAACTTTTGATTTGTATGCAATTTGTATGCGAATTCTAGAAAAATCAAAGCCTTGCAGGAATGTAAGGCTTTGATTTTTAGTATAGAAATTACTGGATTTTTCGTCTATTTCATTCCCTCAAGAGGTCGCCTTTGGCTTAGTTCGAACCAGTGACCCTCCCGTTTTAAGACGGGATGCTCTGAACCAACTGAGCTAAACTCAATAAATTCCAAAAAAATATTTAAGCTTTTATTAGTTCTTCAATTCTAGATCGGCTTTTCCAATTTTTTATATTTCTTTCTCTGGCATACGCACCTGATTTTGTATCAAATTCTTCAGAATACACTATTTCCCAATCATTAGCTTTCCCGGTAAATCCTTTATGGTTAGAATTGTGTTTTCTGAGTCTTTCTTCAATATTATTTGTATGCCCGATATAAAATTTATCCAGTTGCTTTGAAAATAATATATAGAAATAGTGTGTCATACAGTTGAAACAAAAAAAGCCTTACATCTCTGTAAGGCTTTGATTTTCAGTGTGGGAATTGGGGTTCGAACCAGTGACCCTCCCGTTTTAAGACGGGATGCTCTGAACCAACTGAGCTAAACTCAATAAATTCCAAAAAAATATTTAAGCTTTTATTAGTTC
>JBDLJL010000225.1:0-7145 GCA_039714415.1 Bacteroidota bacterium | reverse complement strand
ACTTTATTGTCATTTTTCAATAAAACAACCGATTGTTCAGTTACTTTGCGAGAAAGCATTTTGTGATATTCAGTACCAATTTCGCCTTTGGGCATTTTATTTTTATCATCCAATAAACCAAGCTTAATCATTACTTTCAGAATATTCACTACTTTTTTATCAATAATTTCTTCTGAAAGCTGTTTGTTTTTTACAGCTAATAATAATGAATCACCAAAATAAACCGGGGGGCCGGGCATTTCCATATCAAGTCCTGCTTTTGCAGATGGAATACAACTATGGGTAGCATCCCAATCTGAGATAACAAAACCATCGAATCCAAAATCATCTCGTAACACTTTATTTAACAGATAATTATTTTCAGATGCATAAGAACCCCTAAAACGGTTATAAGCACTCATAACTGTATAGGTGTTTGCTTCCTGTACAGCAGCTTTAAATGCGGGTAAATGAATCTCTCTTAATGTGCGCTCATCCATTTCAACATTAACCCCATTTCGCTCAAATTCCTGCTCGTTTCCTGCATAATGTTTTACACAGGCTGCAACATTCATACTTTGAACACCTTTAATCCACGCAACACCAATCTTCGATGTCAAAAATGGATCTTCAGAATAACTTTCAAAGTTTCTGCCACCAATTGGCAGACGATGAATATTTACAGTTGGCCCTAACATAATGTGCTTATTTGCAAATCTTGCTTCTGCACCGATAGCTTTTCCTACCTCTTCAATTAAGGTCGGATTCCAGGTTGCCCCAAACGAAACTCCTCCGGCAAAAAAAGTAGCATCATCTATACCTCCAAGTCCGTGGGGGCCGTTTGCCATGTTTAGTTTTGGTATTCCCAACCTTTCAATACCGTTACCTCTCATACCATCACTTTCATAACCACCGAGAAGGGATATTTTCTCTTTAAGGGTCATTTGTTGGAGTAAATCATTTGCACGTTTTTCAATGGATGAACCAGTATTTTCGTTTTCTGAAATCTGGTTGTTACATTGGGTGAATATCAACAAAAATAAAGATATTACTGTAAGTTTTAATATTATTTTTTTTATCATTTTAGTATTATTTAAAAAAATTCACGCTAAGCCGCTAAGTCGCTAAGAATAAGAGTGTTTTTGTTATGCTTAAGACCAATTAGAACTTTATTTTTTGAACCACTAAGGACACTTAGAATCACTTAGAGAATTACTTTTGAACCACTAAGGACACTTAGAATCACTTAGAGAATTACTTTTGAACCACTAAGGACACTTAGAATCACTTAGAGAATTATTTTTGAACCACTAAGGGCACTTAGAAGCACTAAGTTTATTAATAATTAAAAGTGTATTTGCAATTTTTAGTGTCGTTTGTTTTAATAATTAATTTGTGTTTTGTTGAATTGTAGAGCCAGTCAATATCTTTTTGTAATTCTTTGCCATTTTTAAAGATAATTTTTGGCGTTTTAGATAAATGAATATTTAAAATATGAGCAAGTTTTGAGCCTTCAATACTAATTATTAATTCATTATCTGTTTTTTTATAAGATAAAGTTGTTTTAACGTCTGGTTTATCTAAATGGTAAAAATCAAAACTGTTTTCTTTATCAGGATATATTACAAAAGTAATCTTCCCCTTATTATCTTTTGTCCCAAAACCATTATAGCTTCTTTTAATATCCATTGGGATTATTGCCCCATTTTTTACAAATACAGGAAATTCATCAAGGGGGAATTCCTTTTTTATGGTTTGCGCCCCATTAATTAATTCTTTATCATTAAAAAAATATCGCCATTTTCCTTCTGGCAAAGAAACATTTCTGTTTTTTGAATCAACATAAATGGGTGCCACCAATATATCATCACCAAACATATATTGATATTTTCCATTTTTTATTGGTGATTGAAGTCTCTTTCCACCATTGTGTGCAGTTACTACATAATGATACATGTAAGGAACTAATTCATTATGTAACCATGAAAATTTACGGATAATTTCCAGTTCCTGTTTAGAACGTTTCCAAAGTCTCCTTTCTCCATGTCCACCATTCATAAACAAGCCGCAGAAAGTTGAAAACTGTGTCCAGCGAATGTACAAACGGGGTGGGATAGTACTTCCCGAAAACCCCGCGATATCAGAACCTACAATGTTATAACCAAGTTTGGCACTTTCTAAAATATGTTCAATAGCCATACCTATTCCTCTTTCCCCCTCCATTACCAAATCATCACTGCCGTCCTCTTTTTCTTTTTTTGATCCTGATTCTAATGCCCAGGTATGTTTTTGGTCACCAACCCAATTAACCGGTGAGGCATCAAAAGGTGAAAATCCTTCAGGATGGGCATATTTCCGGTCAATTGCCCTTGAAAGGGTAACAAATTCAGGGTTTTGTTTTAATCCGTGTTGATATTCTTCACGATAATACAAATCCATGTAACTACGCGTGCTGATTAAACCTTTGTGTGATTCTTTATAGAAAAATGGTATGCCAGCAATTTTTGTCCAAAAGAGTGTAGCTGCGCCATCTAATTTCCAGCCATCAATACCATAATCAAAAAGTTCCTGTTGTTTTGAATGCCACCAATTTACTGCTTCAGGATTTGTATAATCTAAAAAACCGCCTTTGCCTTTCCACCATTCATTTTGATTTTCGTCGGTAATTAAAAAGCCTTTATCATTTACTTTATTATACCATTTTTCAGAGTTTTGGATTTTTGTATCTTTACTATAACTATTCACAAGAGAAGTCATCCATAAAACGACCCTGTAGCTACTATCCTGTAATTTGTTAAACCATATTTTCGGGTTTGGATAGCGTAATGTGTCTACTTCAAAATCATTATAACGAAGAGACCAGGGACTGTCTATAATAATTGTCCTTACGGGGATGTCATGTTCTTTGTATCCTTCAAGTAGCTCATCAACATATGCTGCGGTGTTTACATCATCTTCCCAAAGCCAGGTTTCTAAAGCCCAGGATGGGGTTAATGATAGCTGGCCATGTCTTTGATTATTAAATGGCATACCCCAGAAAGGCAATATCCAGTAGAAATATACGATAAATATCAGCAGTGCTACAACAATTAATATGTTCCTAATCCATTTATCCACGAATTACACGAATTTACACGAATAGACTTTTGTTTCGCTTAGAAATTTTAATTAACCGAGTTTTTATTTCTGAAAATTCTAAAAAAAGCAACAATACCTGAATAAGTAAGAAAAACTGCACCAGCATAAAAAAGTATCATGCTATATTCTTCATAAACATCATTATCGCTGCCTATAACATTTTGTATTTCTGTATGATATACACCAGCTAATGTAAGCATAAATATAGCAGACAATACACCTAATACAGAAACTATTTTGTTTATTGCCAGTTTGTTTACCATTTCTTCATTAGAGGAAATTTTAATTTTAATGAAAGTAATTAGTAATATCCAGAATGTCCATGATAATATCTGCCAAACATTTAGTGTCCTGAAATAATTGAAAAAGGTAAAAACCGGGCGCCAAAACAGATGCTTTTCAGAATAATATGGCCTGTCTTTATACATTAACACCTTTAATTTGTTTTGATCCTGGTTTCTAATTACATTTAATATTGCTTCTTCTTTATCATTAGGATTAAGCTTATGCCAGCCGGGTATTTCCATTGCATTCCAAATTGTACAAACATTGCCGTAACCATGAAAATCCAAACCACCGTTCATGATTAGCTTATTAGATTCACAAAAATCTTTTATTTTATGATATATTTCCCTGTCGTAGCTTGTTTCCGTTGCCGAATTTTCAATTTCAAAACCATCAACATTCAGGCTTTTATAGTATTCTAAGGACATGTGTTCACCATCAAACCAATGGTTTACAATAACTGCCCCATTATTAGCGCGTACTGAATCAATAACTGTGGTATCAGAATATCCGTGAGTGTCAAATTTTCTCTTCAGCCCCAATAAGCTTAAATGGTTTGAACCTGAAAACTCTTCGCCACCCATTACCAAAGGTTCAATTGGAAATTCCCCATTTCGTTGAGCATTAACAAAATCAATGGTTTTGTCATGTGTATTGTGGTCAGTTATGAAAAAAGCATCAAAATTGTTGTATTTATGCCATCCCCATAACTTTTTTTGCCTGATTAATCCGTCGTGGCTAAATTGGGTGTGAGAATGGGTTGTTACTAAAATTGTATTTGGTGAATTATTTATAATTGTATTAGCTGGCATGTAAGGGCTCATAAATAAAATTATTACAAAAATCGTAAACCACAGGCCAATTACGAATGGTAAATTTACCAACTGATTTAGAAAGAATTTTTTTCGCAGGGAACTGTCTTTTGTTAAAACAGCTTTTAATATTGAATAAGAGATGAAAATTATCAATGCCCAATATAAACTCAAAAATAGTTCATCTATTGCAAATAGTCCTCTGTTGAAGAAAAGCAAGATTCCCAAAATTGGTTCAAATAAAATTTTCCATATTGGGATATGAAAATCATAATCAGGAAGTGCTTCTAAAGTGAGAGCATCTATAATTTGTACCGGATAGTGAAAAAATATTGAAATTGCAGCTATCGTAAGTGTGCAAAGTCCCGAAATATACTTTAGCCTTTTATTTATTCCCATAGAGATGTTGAATTTCTAGGTGCTTCTAAAAATTAAAAGTTTAAGGCTTTCAAATTTTTCAAAGTTCGAATTTACTGCTGTAAATGCGCTGTACAGAGCTTGTCGAAGTGAGTGTTTTGAGAAATTTGAGTAACGCAGAAATTTGGATTTTTAGAGATTACCTTAATCAAAAATTCAAAGTTATACTTTTGGAACCTAAATTGTTTAGTGCTTTTTAATTTATATACATTAAATTTTAACCTGTTTGATAAATAAGGAAACAGGTCTATTTTTTCAGGAAAGTAAATTAAGGATTCTAAATGCTTGATTATATTGTTTTTATGGTGAATCAAGTATGGGCTGGTTTAGAATTTCAGAAAATTGCTAAGCCAACCCAATATTTATAATGTTTGGTTTATCATTGTTCTATAAGAACCACAAGTCTTATAAATAGTAATTATTCGCCTTTTTTAATATGAAACCTATACTTGAAGCCTAACCTGTAAATTAAACCATCCTTAAATGTACTATTAAGAACTGTTGGGTCATCACCTAAGCCGATAGATAATATACTTGCATTATTTTCATCACCATTTTTCGAAACTTCATATGCACGTCCCACTGAATATCCCACTTTAGCATAAAAAAGCAGGCTTTCCGTAATGTCATATCTTATATATGGGAATGCTTCAAGTGTATACTTTTTGATATATGCGTCATCAGAAGAAGCAACCGGGGATGCATCAGTTTTTTGTAAGTCATATGACTTGTTCAGGTTATATGATTTTGTACCGGTTGCGTAGTTAAAACCAATTTTAAATTTTGATGACAAACTGTAATTTACGTCTGCTGCAATAGGTAAGGATAAATCTGCTTCAAATTTCTTACTATCTGAGATATAATAAAAACCAAAAAATGGAACAAAAAAGTGACCAAAAAGCTCAGTATTATAAAATAAACCAATTTTGTATTTAAAGTTTTCTGATTTTTTAATTTTTAAGAGAGCAAGTGCACCTATTTGAAAATCATTTGAGCCAAATGCGTTAAAATCACTTGATATTTTGGGGAGAAGCATGTAAGTTCCACTCAGCTTTTCCGAATGATTTATACTCATACCTAATTTTAATGAAATATCATTAAGGGTTACAGCTTGAGTCTCATCTAATGAAAAACTCAGGCTATTGTATGATAAACCTGTTATAACAGCATTCCCATTGTCTAATTTCACAGGATATGTTAAATCTACCCCAAACTCTTGAACATTTGTAGATCCATTGATAGAATCAAAATCATTCTGAGGAGTGTTTTGATAATATAATTTTGCAAGATCAACATAGTTTTGTGCCGAACCTGCTACAACAAAAAGTAATAAAATAGGTATAATAAATAATCTTTTCATAAGTAATAATTTAGGTTAAAAGTTCATTTTAAATAATGGACTGTCTGTCAAATATGTTTGCTCCGCATTTTAATTTAAAATGTATGCAATATTGTTTAATATGCGGAGCGTTTAAATTTATAATTAAGTATCTATCTATTTGCTTCTACAGCTATAGGTTCTAGTTTAGCACTTTTACGATTAAAAATTAGAATAACAACAAAACCAACAATAAACATAATTAAGCTATAAAAAATTGCAGCAAGTGTCATTTCAGGAATCCCTAGAATAGTCGCTGTAATTAATAATGTTAATGTACCGTTCTGGATACCAACTTCAAATGTTATACTTTTCGCTTGTTCTTTGGTAGTTGCAAATAATTTAGCTACTGTAAATCCGCCGGTAAAGGTTAATAATACAAGTACAAAAGATGCCAGACCAACTGTTGCATAATTCTCTTCGATTACAGTCCAGTTTTTGATTACCAGGGCTATAATAATTAGGAATAAAAATACAGTTGCAAGAATTTTAACAGGATTACTGAGTTTCTTGGCTAATTTTGGCGCTTTTGCATGAAGTAGCATCCCAATTGTTATTGGAATAACAGTAATCACAAATAATTCAATAAAAGTCTGAACAAGATCTAACTCAATATTCTGAGTTTCAGGAATACTTTTTAATATTATTGATGCTGCAAAAGGAAGCCAAAAGGGTGTAATGATACTTACAAAAGCTGTGAGTGTTACCGATAAGGCTAAATCGCCTTTTGATAGTAAAGTCATAAGGTTTGAGGTAGAACCCCCAGGCGATAAGGCTAAAATTACAAAGCCTGCACCTATTAAAGGACTGGTGAAAGTAAATAAATACATTCCAACAAAAATCCCTAAAAGTGGCAGTAATACCATTTGTGCAGATAAACCTGCAACAACAGGTTTCGGTTTTTTAAATAATAATCCAAAATCAGATAGTTTTAGTTCCAGACCAATACCTATCATAATAATTGCCAATGCTAATGGCAAAAAAACTGCGCTAAGAAATGAACTTTCCATAATATTTTGTTTAAATAGGTTAAATAATTAGTATCAACAAATCTATATATTTGAATAATCAAACGGTACATGTTTCTTAACATGTATGCATGATATTTTAACCGTCTTGTTTTTGTTAATTATTTG
>JBDLJL010000224.1:0-7216 GCA_039714415.1 Bacteroidota bacterium | reverse complement strand
TATCCCATAATCCAAGCGGGCCTCTACTTCAACATAACCCCGATCGTTAAAAATCTTTACCATATCCCCTTCTAAAATATTTCTTGATGCTGCATCATCAGGATGAATTTCTACAAATGGCTTAGGACTGAATAATTTTATTATTTTCAAATTATTAAACTGCGAATGTATCCTGTTTTTAGTATTAGGGCTCATAAAATATAAAGGAAATTCTGTTGATGTCTTATTGTTTTCTTCCAAAGGAGTATATGTTGGCAAAGGATCTGCCCCCCACAATTCCTGAGCTTGCTTAGAATACAGTTCAATTTTCCCTGATGGGGTATTAAATTTAAAATCTAAAAAAGCGATTTCTTCGTGATTGCCAGCAATTTGCGGTCCTTCTCTTAGCTTGTCCCATTTCAGTTCAGGAAATTCTTTCAACTTATTTTTTAGAAAAGTTTCTACCGCTTCTTCCCCGGGTTCTATTAAATATTTATCTATTTTTTCTTTTTTGTAACCCAACTTTTGAGCTAATAAATAATAGATTTCAGTTTCAGGCTTAACTTCACCAGCAGGTTCAACAACCTTTGGTTTTAGTTGTACGTACGGGTTCCAATACCCACCAATAATATCTGTTTGTTCAAACATATTTTTCGCGGGCAATATAATATCAGCTTCCAGGGCTGTATCTGTCATAAACTGATCCACAACTACCCGAAATTCCAGTTTCCTAAATGCTTTTAAAACAGTATTGGTATCAGGGTTTTGAGTTACAGGGTTTCCCCTTTCAACCCAAATCATTTTCAGTTCCGGATCAGCCATTTTTAACATATCTTCACCTAATTTTGCCATTGAAACAGCCCTGCGAAAAACACCACCTGATTCTTTTGGTGGATAATAATTTTCAGGCTCTTTTACTTTATCAAAAACATAAGATTGCAGATTTGCATAATGCCAACAAGCACCAGGTTTTCCAATATTTCCGGTCAATATGGATATTGTCAATAAACTCCTCACTGTTTGTCCACCATTTGAATAACGTTGCATTCCATAGCCGGGAATTAGTGTCATTGGTTTTGTAGTTCCAATTAGTTCGGCAAGTCTGTATATATGAACTGAGGGTATTCCTGTAATCTCTGCAACTGTGGTTGGGGTATAATATGATACCGCTTTTTTAAACTCTTCAAAACCCAAAACATGTTTATTTATAAAATCAGTATCAATTTGCCCGGTTTGGATTAATAAATTAGCAATCCCTAAAGCCAAAGCAGCATCTGTTCCTGGTTTTATCTGTATCAACATATCCGCCCTTTCAGCACTAGGTGTCCGCCTTGGGTCAATAACAATTAACTTAGCCCCTTTCTCCTTTGCTTTCATTATGGGGATCATTTCCTGTATATTTGATTCAGCAGAATTTTTCCCCCATAGAAGTATTAAACGGGCATTTTCAAGATCCCAGGGAACATTATGTTTATTTTCGCCAAGAGTTAATCGAGTTGCTTCTAATCCTGCAGGCCAGCATAAATTTCCATACATCGTTGTTGTACCTCCAATCATCTCCCAAAATTTTTGACTAAAAGAATTTAAGAGACCTGACATACCACTAGCAGCATAGTACAAAATACTATGATTTCCATATCCTTTTTGAAAATGATTTATTTGTTCTGAAATTATGGAAAGTGCCTTGTCCCAACTAATTACCTCAAATTTACAGGTTTCTTTATTTTTCTGCAAAGGTTTTGTAATCCTTTCTGGCGAATTAGCCCTTTCAATATATGCCAGTCCTTTTAAGCATACACCCTCTGGGGTTGCCAAATTTGATGGATGAGGATCAATATTAACCACCTTACCCTCATCAACATGCACTTTGAAACTACAGGTACTATAGCAATTTCGAGGGCAGGCTGTAGAAAATATTTGCATTATATATTATTTTAGCTAGTTCTATAAATTCAAATATAGTCTTAATTTTTAAAAAGAATTATTTACTTTTATCAAAATATCATAAAATTATCATTTTATTTATTACCCATGTTACCCATTAAGAAAATTGGAATTTTCCCCGGTTCATTTGATCCTTTTACCATAGGACATGAAGCAATTGTTAGGAGAGCACTACCCTTATTTGATGAATTGATTATTTCAATTGGGTATAATTCAGCCAAAAAGGGATATTTCCCTCTTAAAAAAAGGAAAAACTGGATTGAGGATATATTTTCAGATGAACCTAAAATATCAGTTGATACCTATGAAGGACTTACCGTAAATTATTGTAAAAGCAAAAATGCAAAATACATATTAAGAGGTTTGCGAACAGCTGCCGATTTTGAATATGAGAGAGCAATTGCTCAGATGAACCGGATGCTGATTCAGGGAATTGAAACCGTTTTTCTTTTAACTTTTCCGGAACATTCACCAATAAGTTCTACAATTGTTCGAGAAATCTTGAGGCATGGTGGTGATGCAAGTCAGTTTGTACCAAAAGAAATTGACCTTAATTCATAAAGGATGAAACAAGCATGTTAAAAATAATTATTAACACACACAAGAACGGCTTTAGCCCTCATGAGCTTGCGAATAATGATTATTTTTGACATGCGGTAACATCTGACAATTAAAAATAATTAAAATATAAACAGATGAAATAATCTAATGAAACACTCACGAGCAACAGCTCACAAAAGGACATGAATAAAACATGAGTGTTCCATGGTATTTGAAACTAATATCTTCATGTTTTAAATGCATTTTATTGAGAAACAATAGTTTATTTAATTTTGTACTAATGAATGAAATTTGTTATTTGATAGCTAATAATTAATCTGCATACTTAGTCTTAAGTGAGGACAGAGGTAGGTGAGTTTACTAATTATCAGCAACTTAAAAAATATGCGACGTCGATTCCAGATTTTTTTGACTTTCATGATGGTCCTGATTTTTCAAATTTCCTTTTGGGGTTTTGCTTTTCTTTCAAATAAATATATCTATGACGAAATTGTTGAACAAGTAAAAAATGATAATAAAGTTATAGGTGAACAGATTATTCGGTTAATGCAAAACACCTATCTTTCAAAAACTGATTTTGAAACTGATTATACCTTACAGCATCTATGTGATTCAATAAAATTACCAAATGGTGGATTTATATGTGCAGTAGACAAAGCAGGTAACCTTGTAGCTGGTCCGGGTTTAACGCCTGGAATGACCATGTCTTTTACCCCTACCTTGCAGGCCTATGGGCAAGTTGACAAATTTGTACCGGCCGAATTAGAATCAGACCAGACCTTTTATGGCTTTGCCAATTTTAAAACAGAAGGCAGAACAGATTTAGTATCATCTATCCCCCTAAATGAAGAGGTTCGGTTGTTTGTTCATCAGAATAAAGAAATAATTGAACAAAGAGCGGCAAAATATGTAAAGCCATTATTACTCATTGGGCTTATTATTACAATTATTGCAGGCTTTTTTACTTATTTCGCAACAAACAGGATAATCAATAAATACGAAAGCAAAATTGAAGTTCAGAACAGAGAATTAAAAGATGCATTGGAAAAAATCCGTTTACAAAAAGCTGAAATTGAGAAAACAAATATTGAGCTTGAGAAACAGAAAAATATTGCAGAAGAACAACATACCAAGATAGCTCACCAGAACAAAGAAATTACTGATAGTATTCAATATGCAAGAAGAATACAACATGCCACTTTGCCTAAAAGTGAAATAAGTAAAGCAATTATTGATGATCATTTTATACTTTTTATGCCTCGGGATATTGTTAGTGGTGATTTTTACTGGTATCACGAATTTGATGAGTGTGTGGTGATTACCGCTGTAGATTGCACAGGACATGGTATACCAGGTGCTTTTATGAGCATGATTGGTATTACTTTTTTAAATGAGATTGTTGTTGAAAAAGGAATTCATGATGCCGGAAAGATATTGGACGAATTGCGGAAAAAAGTGATTCATGCACTTGGACAAAAAAGAATAGCCGGAAGTACTAGTGATGGAATGGATATGGCACTATGTGTTATTGAAAAAAGTACTAAAAAAATGAAATATGCGGGTGCATTTAATCCATTAATTTGTATAAGAAATGAAGAATTAATTGAAATAAAGGGTAGCAGGATGCCGATAGGTATCTATGGAAGAATGAGTGAGAATTTTGAAACGCATAGCCTTCAACTTGAGAATAATGATTCAATCTATTTATTTTCAGACGGTTACACCGATCAATTTGGAGGTAGCAAAGGTCGAAAATTTCTAAGCAAAAATTTCAGGCATTTATTACAAAAAATTAGCAATTTGCCAATGGAAGAACAAAAACAAGTTTTAAGGATTACATTAAAAGACTGGCAGGGAGAAATGTCACAAGTAGATGATATATTGATAATTGGATTTAAAGTTATATAGTCTCTGCAAGAAAATGTACAGTTTTCGTCCTAATACTATATACGAAAGCTCTGTAATCCGTTTATCTAAGTTACGTCTTAATTATTTAACTCGTAAAATATGTGAGTTTAAAAAAGAATAAAAAACTCAGCTTAGTTTGAAACAATATTGTAAAATTGTTATACGTTAAATTGTTGCTAACAAATTAACTCCTTAAGAATTATCAAGAACACAAAGGTCTTGATGTCTATAAATAGAATAAATATCATATTATCAGATGAAGAAAATTTCTATATTTTTTATCGTATTTTTCGTTTTTATAAATATTATCAACGCACAAAATGTAATTATTACAGGTAATGCTAAAACCTATGTTGGTGATACACTGTACTGGAAAACTTATTCAGATCAGATTACCTTTACAGAAAAATTACTTGGAAAAAGCAAAGTTGATAATAATGGAAATTTCAGGTTTGAATTAATGGCAGTCAAGCCAATAATTTCATTTGTTCATTTGAATGTCTTTAAAGGAATTTTATACCTCGAACCAGGTAAATCATATAATATAGTTCTGCCGAAGAAAGTCACTAAATTACCTGAAGACGAACTAAACCCTTTTTTTGAAGAAACAGAGTTTTTTGTCAAGTGTACAAATATTGATAGTACAGATTTAAATTACATGATAAAAAAGTTTGATGAGCTTTATGATTTGAATATGACTAAATCTTTCAAACAATTTAGAGGAAAAGTAAGTAAACCAATTATTGACAGCATCATTCAATTAATAGAAAAAGAATTTCCGGAAAGTAAAAACAAATATTTTAATAATTACAAAGAATTTAACTATTCTGCTTTACGACTTGTTGCCTATGAAAGAAATAAAAGGAATTTCATAAATAAATATTTTGCCAATCAAGAGATACTTTTTAATAATCCGGCTTATATGGATTTATTTAACAGGGTTTTTAATAATCATCTATCGGTACTATATAAGGATCCTAAAGGAAAAATAATCCCTTACAACTTAATTAAACAAAAAAGTCTGAGTAATTTAAAATCTACTTTAGATTCATTTCCATACCTTACCAATGATACATTACAAGATATGGTTATTCTAAAATCCTTATACGACAACTTTTATAAAGACGATTTTCCACGAGAATCTATATTGTTTATGGTTGATTCAATTGAACTTGCCACAAGTATTAGTGAAATTAAAGTAACTGCAAAAAATATTAAAAGTAAATTAACAACTTTATTACCAGGCTATACTGCCCCAAATTTCAAATTAAAGGATATAAATGGTAAACTGGTAAGCCTGGAAGATTTCAAGGACGAATTTGTTTACCTGAATATTTGCACCCCTGCCAGTTATAGTTGTCAAAAAGATTTTAAAACCCTCCAGCAATTAAACAATCAACAACATGAGCTTCTTAACGTTGTTACTATTTGTGTTTGCAATAGTTTTGAAGAAATGAAACAACTTGTTAAAGAAAATAAATTTAACTGGACATTTTTATATTATGAAAAAAATGAAGAATTGATAAAAGATTATAATGTTCGTGTCTACCCCAGCTATTATTTAATTAACCCTGAAGGGAAGCTGGTTATGTCACCAGCCTTTCCGCCAACGGAAGCCAGTTTTGAAGCCCGGTATTTTGATGCACTAAAGTCCTGGAAAAAAGAATTGCAGAGACGCGAAACTGAAAAAAAGGAAAAGGGGTTGGGGCAGGAATAGTGTCAGGGCGCAGTATTTAACGTTTTCTTGCCGAGACTAAATAGCCCTATGTCTGTCCATAAAGTCAGCATTTTTTTGTTTTTTCCGTTTTTCACTATTTTGAAACGAGAACAGTATTCAGTTCTCAGTAAGCAGATTTTGCAGCTACTGCTTACTGTGGACTGTTTACTGCCAACTTCTACAAATCTTAAAATAAGTTCCAAATACCAAAAAGACTAAAATGTGAGACATTATAGACGAACTCTAAATAAATATAAAAGTCTTGTATAAATGAGAATAGAGTATACGATGCAAAAGCAATAAGCTATGCTTGATTCAAACGAAACTTATCACTTGCAGGTTTGTGGTGAAACAGACAAAATCTGAAATAGGAATATTTACATTTTTTCTTAGCTTGTCACCTCTTTGTACTTATTATTCGTTATAGTTATAAGATAACTATTTTTTATACACTAATTTAAAAAACAAATTATGAAAAAATTTTACTTATTATTTTTGTTCCTATTTACCATCACAACTGCGTCTTTCGGGCAATACGTTAATATGGTGTTTAGTAACCCCGATCTAACAGGCAACTCTTTTGGTGGCAAGTTAGTTGAGTTTAATGGCAAATTAATTTACAAAGCAAATGCTAAGTCTTATAGCTATTGGTATAGGGACACAGACACTGAAAAAACTACAAAATATGAAAATGAAGTGTGGATTTCTGATGCAACTGAAATAGGCAGCAACTATGTTGATGTAAATACTGATATTACAGCAAAAATTGATGCGAAAAATGAGGCTTACATTGAGTATGGAAGCTCAAACATGGACAAACTTATAAAGTTTAATGGTAATTTGTATTTCATGGCTAAAGGAGGCGCTGCTGACGGACTTGGAACCTACAAAGTTGATGCAAGCAATAACGTAAGTAGAGTTGCCGACTGGTATATGACTAATCCTGCTGTTAATGGAACTAAACTTAATTTTATAGAATATGAGTACGGTGGCGATCAACCAATTCTAGAATGGGATGGAATAAATGACCCTGAAACACTACCGAACCAAACTGACAATTACCAAACAACTGGTGATTTTTGTAAATTGGGAGATAAATTTATTGTA
>JBDLJL010000223.1:0-7220 GCA_039714415.1 Bacteroidota bacterium | reverse complement strand
CCCGCGATATTATTGGTGAAAAAAATATTATTGAAGTATTTGTTAACACACCTTTAGAAGTGTGTGAAGAAAGAGATACAAAAGGTTTGTATAAGAAAGCCAGATCCGGTGAGTTAAAAAACTTTACCGGAATTAGCTCACCATTTGAAATTCCAACACATGCTGATATTGATATAAATACCAGTAAATTTTCACTTGCAGAATCAGTTGAAAAGATGCTGGATTTAATTTTAGCACAAATTGATATTAACCTGAAAGTTCAGGGTGTGTAATATAAAAAAATTTCTTCTTGAAGCATAATCACCTGTGTAACTGTTAAATATAAGTTTCAAAATTATACTATTACACACCCTAAACAAGGCGAAATACTCAGTATTATTGGAAAAAGCGGGGCTGATAAATGCAAATAAACATATTTTTTGTAACTCTGTAATAAAAATAAGCTATGCAACAAACAATAGATATAAACTTATTAAAAGAAAACCCTTTGCTTTTCTTTTCGCAACTTGATAAAGATGCAGAAAAAGAGTTTGTTTATTTTCTTGAGTATTTTATTTTTAAACATGAAATTAATTTGAAAAAAGGAAGTAAAAAAAAGCTGAAAGTGTTAAATAAAATACCTGAAGGGATTATAACCCCAATAAAAATTAAAGGGTTTAGAAAATTTTCAAGAGAAGAATTACATGAAAGATAGATTTTTTTGGACACTAATATTTTAGTTTACGCATATACTGAAACAGACAAGGAGAAGCAGATTAAAACCAGGCAATTATTACAAAATTCTATTGGTAAAATCGTGATAATTAGTGCACAGGTAATCAATGAGTTTTATAGTGCAATGCAAAAGAACAAAGTTGAGCATAACCAAATAAAAAAAGACATTTTTGAAATGTCTGTACTATTTAACATTTCTGATATTAATTTCAAACTTATTAAGGAAGCATTAAATATAAAAGAAACTTATAAATTTTCTCTTTGGGATAGCCTCATTATTGCATCTGCCTTAGAAAACAATTGCAAAATACTTTATACCGAAGACATGCAACATGAACAAATAATTGAAAACACCCTAAAAATAATAAACCCCTTTAAATAATTTCCTTACTTTGTAATTCTAAGTTCTAATTTCTTAATTCTAAAATCAAAGGTGTCCGAAACCGTAATAAAATTAAAAAATATAAGCAAACAATACCGGTAGGGAACAGTTGGCAGCTTTCTCGTTTTATTTGTAAATTTTGTCGTAACTTTGTAATAAAAATAAGCAATGCAACAAACAATTGACATAAACTTACTAAAAGAAAATCCTAAATTGTTCTTTGCGCAATTACCTGAAAAGGCAGAAGAGGAAATTTTGGAGTTCTTATATTTTATAATTTAAGTGTTGAATTACAAAATAAAAACAACATTGTGGGTTATGATGCTAAAGGTTCACCAGTTACAGAATCTGATTATATTGAAGATTTAGATATAATCAATAAAGAAATTGATAACGGAACAGCTAAATTATATACATCTAACGAAGTAAGAAAAAAAATTATAGGTGAAAATAATTTGGCATAGCAAAGCAGACAATGATTTGAATCAAAACATTGCTTACATTGCGGAAGACAGTCCCCAAACTGCTAAAATATTATTAGGTATTATGGACAGTTTTATAAACATTCATTTTATTTGATGTGATGATGCCATCTCGCTTTCCTTGTTCTCTAAAATAGCCATATACCCTTTATCAGTTTTCTTTCTGTCAAAACTTGATATATCTGTACCATCAATAAAGAAAGCAATCATCTGTTTTGTAAACTGTTGCAATTTCAAACCTTTGCCAAAGAATACAACTTTTAATAAAACAGCACTGCTTATTAGCTCATATAGCTTAATGTTTTCAACATATCTTAAAATTAATGACAAACCACCACGTGATGAGAGTTTTTCGTCTGATACGCTTATTTTGTTTATCTTTGTCTTCATAAAAGGATGCTTTGTTCACTTAATTAGTGAGATGGATATTTTTGTTTTTTACATCTCTAATATACTGATTATTAACTATCTGAACAAGTGTTCTTTTATATTTCTTTACACCAATCGCTCACTTCAGGTTTAATAATTAGAGATTGGTCATTTATTAATTTTTTTGAAAATGACACATATAGGAATCAACCATCTTATAAACTTAAAACATTAGAGTTACTGAAAGACTTAAAACCTACAGTTTTTGCTTTTATTCGAGATTCTATAGATGTTTGGATATCCAGGGGTATGCCAAATACCGATACTTTTTTCCAAAAATATTTGCAATATATTCAAGAGATAAAAACACATGAGCTTACTTATCAATTTGAGTTTGTCTGGGAAAACTGGAAGCTGAAGTAATAAAAAATGATAATAACTAAACTACAAGGCGGGCTTGGTAACCAAATGTTTCAGGCGGCGGCAGATTTTGCACTTGCAAAACATTATAGTGCAGAATTTAATCTTAACTCATGCATAGCGCTACACATATTTAGCTAAATTAATGCAGTATACTGCTTATTTTTAGTTAAATTTATGTATCTTTGTTGTAAATATTATATTATGCAGCAAAATATTAAGAGACAAGTTCAAATAATAATTGAAAAAAATTTAAAACCAGCTTTTGTTGTTGTTTTATTTGGTGCTCGTCGTACAGGTAAAACTGTGCTAATGAATAATATAAAGAAAAGCTTGAGAAATACGAGTGTTCTTCATGTACAAGGCGAAGATTTAGAAGTTGCTGAAATACTTTCAAGTAGTAAATTAAGCACTTTAAAAAAATTTTTACAAGGCTATAAATATTTATTTATAGATGAAGCACAAGAAATACCTAATATTGGCAAAAACCTTAAATTAATAGTTGATAATTTACCTGATGTTTCTGTATTTATAACGGGTTCTTCTGCCTTTAACCTACATGGCGAAACAGGTGAACCTTTGGTTGGAAGAAGTTTGTTCTTAAAACTGTATCCTTTTGCTATTAGTGAGTTACAAGAAGATTTTTTGCTGATAAAGCAAACTTTATCCGAAAAATTAGTATATGGGATGTATCCACAAACCATTACTTCAACCAATGTTTTTGATAAACAAACTATTTTAGAATCACTAAAAAATGGCTATTTGCTAAAAGATATTTTACGTTTAGATAATCTTAAAAATTCAATTTTTATTATTGATTTATTACGTTTAATCGCTTTTCAAATAGGACATGATATTTCGTATACTGAATTGGCAACACAATTAAAAGTAAACGTACGTACTGTACAGCGATATTTAGATATTTTGGAAAAAACATTTGTTTTGTTTTCTGTTCGTGGTTTTAGCCGGAATTTAAGAAAAGAAATTAGTAAATCACCTCGATATTATTTCTGGGATAATGGTATTCGCAACATCATTATTGCTAATTTAAATGATTTAAAAATGCGACCGGATAAGGGGCAGTTATGGGAAAACTTTTGTGTTTCTGAACGTTTAAAATACCTTAACAATAATCAAATACTAACAAATTACTATTTTTGGAGGACTTATGACCAACAAGAAATTGATTTAATTGAAGAACGTGCCGGTAATATTTACGCATTTGAGTTCAAATTTGGCAATAAAAAGGCAAAAATCCCGAAAATATTTGCAAGTACTTATCCAAACTCTGAATTTGAAGTAATAAATCCCGACAGCTTTCATGAATTCTTAGGTGTATAATATAGAAAATGATAATAACTAAACTACAAGGCGGGCTTGGTAATCAAATGTTTCAGGTAGCAACCGGGCTGGCCTTGGCCAAATATCATAATTCGAAACTTAAACCTGGTTATCATTTTTACAAAAGAATAATGTATCTACAGAAACTTTCACCGCACGGGAATATGAACTTGGTGTTTTTGATTATAAATTTGAATTTACCAACAAAATACAAAGAACCGAAATTTTTGAATATCCAATACCTGCTATAAAGGAATTAGTTCTTAATGTAATTGTTCACAGAGATTATACAAGCCCAACAGATATCCAAATTAAAATCTTTGACAAAGAAATAACCATTTTTAACCCCGGTAAACTTTATGGAGGATTAACAATAGAGGATTAAAAACAGATAACTATCAAGCGCAAAGTAGAAATAAATTGATAAGCGAAGCCTTTTATTTAACCAAAGATATTGAGAAATATGGAAGTGGATACCGAAGAGTGAGAGCACTAATTAAGGAGTATCCCACAATGTATTTTAATTTTATAGAAACATCCGGAGGATACCTTACCTCTATTGGCTATAAAAAACAAAAAATTGTAAACACAACGAATACAGAAGATTTCACAGAAGATAAAAGATTGATAAAAATAATAGAATTAATAAAAACAAACAATAAAATTACAACAACAGAAATAGCAAAATTTTTAGCTGAATTTAATCGGGGCAAACCCTGCGCGGAGATTTACAAAGACCTGGACTGAGCGGAGTCGAAGTCTGGTGGTATAATATACGAGGCAAAGAGGATCCAACCCTGAAAATTGGCCAATCTAACCAACTCAATCATCAATCATCAATCGACAATCATCAATCAGAATACATATGGGGCACTTAAAGACATAAACCTCGAAGTGGTATGCTGAGCAGTTCGATATAGTCACTGTATCACTTGTCGAATTTATGCTGAGCTTGCCGAAGTAGTATTAAACAAGGCGAGATACTTGGAATTATTGGTAAAAACGGGGCAGGTAAATCCACTTTGCTTAAATTACTCTCGCGGGTAACGGAGCCAACAACCGGGCAAATAAAAGTAAAAGGGCGCATTGCCAGTTTATTAGAAGTGGGCACAGGCTTCCACCCGGAATTAACAGGTCGAGAGAATATTTTTTTAAATGGTACTATTTTGGGCATGACAAAAAATGACATACACCTTAAATTTAATTTATTACAGCAAGTTATGTGAAGATATTTTCGATTGAAAAATAAATAGAATTTTAATATCTTTGAAACATGCAATTCCATATAAATATAGACGAACTTGTTAAAGGGCATATGATAGAAAGTGACAGGCTTGAATTTAAGCGTGGCTGGAATCCTGCATCAATATATAGGAGTATTTGTGCTTTTGCCAATGATTTTGACAATATTGGGGGTGGCTATATTTTAATTGGAATTGAGGAAGAAAATGGAATAGCCAGACGTCCGGTAATTGGACTTGAACCGAGCCAGATTGAAAAGATCCAACGAGAAATGATAGGTTTTAATAACTTGATAAAACCTTATTATGCCGCAAAACTATATATTGATGAGTTGGATGGGTACAAAATTGTTGTTCTATGGATACCTGGTGGCAATAGTCGTCCTTACGAAGTACCTGAGAATATAAAAGCAAAAGATAAAAAATATCAGTACTATATCCGCCGATATTCAAGTTCTGTTGTTGCCAATATTGAAGAAAAGCAAGAACTTATTAGTTTAGCCAATCAAATACCTTTTGATGACAGGGCAAATACAAATGCCACAACAAACGACATCTCTGTATTATTGATAAGGGAGTATTTGATTAATGCCAAAAGTAAGCTTGCAGACTTGTTGGAGGATACTGATCATTTAGCACTTTTAACATCATTAAATATAATAAGTGGCCCAAAAGAATTGGTTTTTCCAAAAAACATTGGATTGCTTATGTTTAACCATAGCCCTGACAAATTTTTTCCCAACTCTTTTATTGAATGGGTTGAGTTTCCAAACGGTGAAGGGAGCCCTGAATTTTTTGAGCGTCCAAGAATTGCTGGAAGTATTCAGCAACAGGTAAAACAAGCCTTGGCTTCTTTTAAGACATACGTCTTAAAAGAAAAAATTACAAAAATAAACACACAAGCTGAATCAATACGTGTTTGGAATTACCCTTATCTTGCCATAGAAGAAGCAGTAGTTAATGCTGTTTACCATAAAAGTTATGAAGTAAGGGAACCTATTGAAATTCGGATTTTTCCCAATAAAATTGAAATAATTAATTATGGTGGGCCTGACAGGTCTGTAAAAATAGAGGATATAAATAAAGGGATTATCAGATCAAGGCGTTACAGAAATAGCAGGATTGGTGATTTTTTCAAAGAAATTAAACTTTGCGAAGGGAAAGGAACAGGTATTCCCACCATTAAAACAGCGATGAAAAAAAATAATTCGCCAGATCCAGTTTTTGAAACCGATGAGCAGAGAACATATTTTATAGCCACCTTACTGATCAATCCTGAATTTAGGGCGTTAAATGAGGGATTAAATGAGGGATTAAATGAGGGATTAAATGAGGGATTAAATGAGGGATTAAGCAGCTTGTTATATGTAATAATAAATAACCAGGGAATACAAGCAAAAGATATTCCACAGTTTTTAAAAAACCGGCCCTTAAAAACAATTGAACGTCAAATTAGTGAACTGATTAAAATGAATAAAATAGAACGTAGAGGAAGTAAAAAAACGGGCGGTTATTATATTACAAAATAAATCCTGTTATTTACTTTTATCTTTTTATTTTTGTCTTTTATCTTGTTAAATGTCTGAAACCGTAATTAAATTAGAAAACATAAGCAAACAATACCGCCTGGGAACTGTAGGAAGCAAAACCCTGCGCGGCGACTTACAACGTTGGTGGTATAATTTACGCGGACTGGACGACCCTGCCCTGAAAATTGGCCAGGAAAACACCTTAGCCAGTCGCCAACAGTCAGAAGCTAATAGCCAGTCGCCAGTCGCCAACAGCCAAAACTACGTATGGGCTTTAAAAGACATTAACCTTGAAGTTAAACAAGGCGAAATACTCGGCATAATAGGTAAAAACGGGGCCGGAAAATCTACTTTGTTAAAATTACTCTCGCGGGTAACAGGGCCAACAACCGGGCAAATAAAAGTAAAAGGCCGCATAGCCAGCCTTTTGGAAGTAGGTACGGGTTTTCATCCTGAGCTAACAGGGCGGGAAAATATTTTTTTAAACGGCGCTATACTGGGCATGACTAAAAACGATATCCGCCTTAAATTTGATGAAATTGTTGATTTTGCCGGCGTAGCCAAATACATTGACACACCAGTAAAACGATACAGTAGCGGTATGTACGTACGTTTAGCTTTTGCTGTGGCAGCACACTTAGAACCCGATATTCTCGTTGTAGATGAAGTACTGGCCGTAGGCGATGCCGAATTCCAGAAAAAAGCTATCGGCAAGATGCAGGATGTTTCCAAAGGCGGGGGA